>JAGWJK010000531.1 GCA_028865845.1 Rhizobiaceae bacterium | reverse complement strand
ATCTACGCTCAGCTGATCGCCCGACAGACGCATCGTCGCGGTCACTTCACCCAGATCGTCGGGGTGAAGCTGGATCTTGAGCGTGTTGACCACCTTGCCGGTGCTCGTCCAGCTCGCCGCATTGGATAGCGCCGAGCTTGGCTGCATCGCTGCCGACCATTCGCGGTTTCCGGCGATCGTGCCAGCGACCAGGGCCGAATTGGTATTGGCGGCAAGACCAATGAAGCGGCGCGAATCGAGCACCGTGACGGTCTCGGCGTTGCTGCTGCCAGACGACGAGGTGACATCGACCTGCGTAGTGTCGTCGCTGCTCTTGCTGATCGTCATGTCGACGGCGCTGCCGCGTCCGTCAGCGCGGACGAACCGAAAGGTCTGCGCCGCAGCATCGTCGCTGTCGCTCGACCTTGATCCGGTCGAAGTCGCATCCTTTGCGAGCGCCTTGATCGGCGTGTCGGTGATCTGCGGCATGGTTTGATCGTCGACAGCGGCCTGCACGGCGGTGGCCATGGCTGCCTTGCTGGAAGTGGTCGAACCGCCAGTATTTCCTGCGAAAACTCCCGCAACACTTTGCGGTGCACCTGCGACGGCAGCCGCCGTCTGCGGCACATTCAGAAGCGACAAAGCATCAGAGACGGCCGCAGCTGGATGAGTATCCTGCGTCACGTCCGACTTACCGTTCTCATCGATCTTGGAGGACTTGCCGTCCTTGACGGACGGTAGATTCGCCTGGCCGTTGCCACCTGCCTTGGTCGCCTGCTTGCCAGGTTCGGCCAGAGCTGGGCTTGTTTCGCCGGTGGCATTCGAAGCTGATTGCTGCGCCGCGATGATGTCGGCCAATTTGGGTTGGACGGCGCTGCTAGTTGCGGCTGCCGTGGTGCTGGGAATTTGCGCTGTAGCCGCGGCAGCGGCAGCATTTGTCTGCTGCGTTCCCGCAACAGAGGCAACCGGCGGCGCAGTAATCGGCCGCTGGAGGCCCAGCAACGATATCGTTAGATGTGTAGTATCGGTTCCTTGTATGACCCCGGCAGGAGCCGTCTGCTGCGTGTCGCCCGTCGCCAAATCCGCCAGTGTCGAAATATCATCTGCCGAGGGATCGAATACCTCGGTGCCGCTGCCCGCGCCCTGATCTTTGCTGGAGAGAATGGTGGCCGACTTGCGTGCCGAGAATTTTATCGTATCCATGGTATTCGCCGTATTCTCGGCATCCACCGCATTATCAGCATCTGCCGTATTCTTTGCATTTTCCGTAATGGCGCGATATGCCGGTGTGGCGGTATTCGCCGTCTTTACGCTTACTATCGTTTTACCCAATTTAGCCGTATCCGCGGTATTTCCCGTTTTACCGGCAATTTTCGTGTCCGCAGTTTTTATATTGGGGTTCGCGGTATTGACCGCGGCAGCCGTCGACGCATCCGTGCCTGCCATGTTCATGGCATTGACGGTGCTCATAGCGTTCAACAGGCTGAGGGAGCTGGCGGCACTGCTGGTCGTGTTTGTCGTCGCCGTCGCATCCGCCGTACCGGCTGCGGCCTCATCGGCATCGGCGATCGTGTCGGCAGCAGCATCGTTGGCGGCATTGATATCGGTATCGCGCGAACCGCGCTCCTTGTCGGCAGGCAGGTCGTATTTGTTGTGGTTTCCGAGCGAGCTGGTCAGAGCATCCATGAACCCAGTGCTATCGGCATCCTTGGAAGAACGCCCATTTTTAGTGACAGCAAAGGGATCCGCCCCGAGCGAGGCGTTGGAGATGCTGATGTCCATCATGATCAGTGACTTTCCTGCTTCAACAGGCCGTCGATCGCGTCGAGCTTCGAGCGGCTAGTCGTGACGAATGCGTTGAATGAAGAGTCGGCCTCCTGCCTCTCTCCCTCCGGGGCTTGAGCCGCCTTGTTGGCGACCCCCTCCTCAACACCCGCCGTGGTTCCGGGGGACTGGGCCCCGGGTTGCTTCGTCACAGCAGCATCGTGTTCAGTATTTTCTTGATTAGGAAGATTAGTGCCCGAAGCTTGCGTCAAGCTTGCCGGATCGGGCGATCGGGTGATTTCGTCGGCCACCGTCTTGGCGGCATCGCGCAGAGCGCGATCCTGTGCATTGAGCTCGCCGGTCGGCACCTGTTCGATGTTGCGGATGGCGGCGGTGATATCCGATGTCGAAACGCCGGCGACACCACCATAGAAGCTCGCCAAGGCGTTGAAGGCATCCTTGCCGTCGCTTGCAATGTTCTGCGCCCGACTGGAGGCGAGAGCCGCGAGATCGGTTTTGCCTGCGATCGCCGCGCGGCGCGCCATGCGCAGGTAGATCTCGCGCTGGCGCGGCGGATCCATGAAGGACAGGATATCGATGATGTCCTGCTGCTTGACGTCCGCATCATGATCGACGACGAGCTGGACGAACAGATCGGCGAACTGGCTGGCATAGGGGGAGTGCAGGAAACGCCGCGTATAGCGCTCGGCATATTTGAGCCCCTGCGGCACCATGCCTGTGTCAGTGCAAAGAACGAGAGAGCGGCGCAGCGCCGATTCCTCGACGATGGTGCCCGGCGCCGTCAATCGCGCCCAATCGTAAAGCTGCAGCGCCGCCTTCGGGTTCTTGGCGCTCATGACATTGCCGGCAACGAGCGATAGATAAGGGCCGATCTTCTTGTCGCGATATTCTTTGGCGATATCCGCCAGGGTGTTGACGACCAGCAGACCCTTGCCGTTCAGGTATTTCCTGAGCACATCGGCGACGCGATTGTCGAAATTGCCGTTGATGTCACGCGACATCAGATATTCCAGCGTTGCCGGATTGCCGCCGCTCATTGCGTAGATCAGTGCCGCGTCGACGTTGCGCGTGTCGTCGAACACGGACTTGTCCGCCTTGCGCAGACGGTCGTCGAGGGTTGCCAGCATGAAGCGCTGCATTTCGCCGGCTGAACTATCGCCTGCGACGACGGAATCCTGAATGAATTCCAGCGAGCGCAGCATCTTATAAGGTGGCAGATTATCCTGGTCGTCAGCGCGCACGATCCCCGGCACGACCATGCCGAGGATGAGCGCGAGCGCGAGGCTATGACGATGCGGGGTGCGCGTCATGGACTATTCCTGCCTATCCCTGTTTGCCGTGGGTTTGCTTGCTCTGGCCCGACTTGCCTTGATTCTTCGCCGGGGCCGGCTTGGCCGCCGCGGGATCCTGCTTCGTCGCGTCCGGCTTGGCCTGGTCCTGTGCCGTCTGACCGGAATTGCCCTGGATCAGGATTTCGATGCGACGATTGGCATCGTTGAACGGATCGTTCGGCAGCTTCAGGCGACGATCAGCGAAGCCGGAAACCTGCGCGATGCGCTTTTCGTCGAGGCCACCGCTGACGAGCATGTAGTAAGCGCTCTGGGCGCGATCGAGCGACAGGCGCCAGTTGTCGTTATGGCCGTCGACCAGATAGGGACGCCCGTCCGTATGGCCGCGGATCAGGATCGCGCCCTTGCGGTCCGCAAGGATTTTGCCGATCTTTTCCATGGCGAGCACCATCTGCTGGCGCGGGACGGCGGAGCCGACATTGAACATCGGGTCGTTGGTCTGATCGGAAATCGTCACGAGAAGGCCACCCTCGGCGGGTGTGACCTGAAGCCCTTCGGCAAGCTGGCCGGCGACGCCGCTGATCTGCTTCTCGATTGCCTGCTGCAGATCCTTGGCGTCCTGCTGCTGGTCCTTGCTCGGGGCGACATCCTTATCGGCGGCGGCATTATCCTGCGGGCCGGAAGTATCGGTCGGCGACGTGGCGCTGGCCATCTGCGTCTGCTTTGCCGCCTGGGTGTCCTGCTGTTTGTCCGAAGGCTGCTGGCCGCTCTGGATGGGTTTGTCTTCCGGCGTCTGCGGCTGGTCGGCGGCCTGGCCGTTGTCGCTTGCCGTTGCCTTGGCAAGCGCCACTACCTCGCCCTTGGCTGACTGGTCGGATTTTGCCGCTTGATCTTCATCCGCCTTCTTCGAGGCGGATGAGACCTGCACCTGCTTGGTCCAGAAATCGGGATCGAACGGATCGCGGTAAGCCTGGCCGCCATCGGCGCCGGTCGCCGGACCGGACTGAGCGGCACCGCCTTCGCCCTTGGCGCTGACATTGGCCTGCTGCCCGACTTCCTGGGCGATTTCGGCCAGAACCGAATAGGGATTCTCGAAGAAATCGGCTTCCGAATAGTTGGTCTGATCGCCCGAAGTCGACGTCTGGTCGTCGCCGGTCTTGGCGGACTTGCCGTCGTTGGGGTCGGTTTCCTTGTTCTTCGACTTCGCCTGATTCTGATCGCCGTCGGCCTTGTCCACGGGCTTCTTCAGGCCCTTTTCGGTCGGCTTTTCGTCGGCAAGCTTGATCGGATTGAAATAGGAGGCAACCGAGGCCTTCGTCTC
>JAGWJK010000530.1 GCA_028865845.1 Rhizobiaceae bacterium | reverse complement strand
GCATATGGGCGGGGCAAGCCAATGGCGCGACAAGCTGGTGGTGCGGCTTGCAGCCTCCGACGGCTTTGCGCTGCGAAAAATCCTGATCCCGATCATTTCCGCCTTGCGTGACGGAACGGCAGTGCCGAAAGTCTGGAATCTATAGGCATGGAGCGAAAAACTGTGAAATGGTTTGGATATGGTCATGCCAACATATCGTTCAGAAACATAGGTAGACGATGAACCTCACACCCAGAGAAAAAGACAAGCTGTTGATTTCCATGGCGGCAATGGTGGCGCGGCGGCGGCTGGAGCGTGGCGTCAAGCTCAACCATCCCGAAGCCATCGCGCTGATCACCGACTTCGTTGTCGAGGGCGCGCGCGACGGTCGTCCGGTCGCAGACCTGATGGAAGCAGGCGCCCACGTCATCACTCGCGACCAGGTGATGGAGGGCATTGCTGAAATGATCCACGACGTGCAGGTGGAAGCGACGTTCCCGGACGGAACGAAACTCGTGACCGTGCACGAGCCGATCCGCTGAGAGGCTGCCGATGCTGGAACTCAGGCCGAATTGCGAGTGCTGCGACAGGGATTTGCCACCGGAAAGCCGGGAGGCCGTTATCTGCACCTTCGAGTGCACGTTCTGCGCCGCGTGTGCCGCCAATGTCCTTAACGGCGTCTGCCCGAATTGCGGCGGCGAGCTGGTGCGCCGTCCGGTGCGCCCGGCATCCAAACTTGGCCAATTTCCGGCATCGACAAAACGTATTTTGAAGGCCGAGGGCTGCGCGCCCGTGAAGGCGGCCTGACCAGAAAGGGAAGACGAATGATCCCAGGCGAAATTCTTGCCGCAAGCGGTGATATCGAACTCAATGTCGGCGCGCCGACGGTGACGCTGGACGTATCGAATACCGGCGACCGGCCGGTGCAGGTCGGGAGCCATTATCATTTCGCCGAGACCAATGGCGGCCTTTCCTTCAATCGGGAGAAGGCGAAGGGCATGCGGCTCGACATTCCGGCAGGCACCGCAGTTCGCTTCGAGCCCGGGCAGACGCGCTCGGTGACGCTAATCCCGCTTTCGGGCAAACGCGAGGTTTATGGCTTCCGCCAACAGATAATGGGTAAATTATAATGTCCTCAGGGAGGGGAAATATGCGGTTGAAGTTGATTGCATCGAGCGCGTTCGTCGTTGCGCTCATGGCCTGTGGTTCGGCCTATGCGCAGGACGATTCGGACGATCCTCAGGTGGATTGCAGCAATGCGCAGGTGCAGACCGAAATGAATTACTGCTCGGAGAAAGACTTCGATGCGGCCGACAAGGCCTTGAATGTGCAATATAAAAAGACGCGTGCCGCCATGCAGTCGGTCGACGGGGATCTCGAAGAGGATCAAAGAGGCGCCGAGCAGGCGCTTTTGAAAGCGCAGCGCGCCTGGGTCGACTATCGCGACGGCGAATGCCTGGCCGAGGGCTATCAATATGAGGGCGGATCGATGCAGCCGATGGTGATCTCGGGCTGCAAGGCAACCTTGACCCGCGCGCGGACCAAGGAATTGAAAGCGTTGGAGGATGGTCCGGAGGGGAACCAATAGTGCGTGCGAAGCGTAGGATCATGATCGTCGGCAACGGCGAGATCGCGAAATCAGCGGCAGAGGAAATCAATGCCGCCGATCTCGTCGTGCGCTTCAACGACTGCCGTTCCTACGGTATTGCCGGCGTGAAAACCGATGTCGTTGCCGTCTGCAATACCGGCCGTCCGGCCAAGCAGATGCTCGGTTCCGCCGAGTGGCGTAACAGCCCGGCAGTGACCTCGGCGTCTGAGATCTGGAGCGTGCGCGATCCGCGCAAGTTCGCGGCACTGCGCGGTCCCCTCGCTATCTCCCATCCGGAGCTGGATGATTTCTGCGACGACTATACCGAGCAGTTCACGTCCTTTGCGATGGAAGCGGGCAAGGGACACGGCATCATCGATCAGGCGGTGCATGACGCCGCCGACGCGGCGCTGAGCCGCTATCATCCCGCGCCCTATGTGGTGCCGAGCAGCGGCATGATTGTCATCATGGAGGTCCTTGGTGGCCATCCGGAGGACGATATCGCCATCGCCGGCTTCGGCCATGTCGGCTGGGAGTGGCATCCGTTTGCCGCGGAAAGGCAGCTTGTCGACCATTACGCGCGGACGGGACGCCTGCGGCGATTGGAAGGCACTGGAATGAACAAGGCGGGGGGCGAGTGAATGGCCGATATCGCCGGCGCTCGCCCGACAGGCCGTGCTCAACGAAATCGTGGCCGTCATGCGCTTCATGCGCTCCGTGACCGCTGAAGAATGTTTGCTGACAAAAGACAGAGATTGAGAAGGAAGCCGCCTGATGCCGTATAAAATCTCCCGCGCCGCCTATGCCAATATGTTTGGGCCGACCACCGGCGACAAGGTTCGGCTGGCCGATACCGAGCTGTTCATCGAGGTGGAGAAGGATTTCACCACATACGGCGAGGAAGTGAAGTTCGGCGGCGGCAAGGTCATCCGCGACGGCATGGGGCAGAGCCAGGTCACGCGCGCGAACGGCGCGGTCGACACGGTGATCACCAACGCGCTCATCGTCGATACCTGGGGGATCGTCAAGGCGGATATCGGTCTCAAGGATGGCCGCATCGTCGCGATCGGCAAGGCCGGAAATCCGGATATGCAGCCCGGCGTCAACATTATCGTCGGACCGGGCACGGAGGCGATTGCGGGCGAGGGGAAGATCGTTACCGCCGGCGGCATGGACAGCCACATCCACTTCATCTGCCCGCAGCAGATCGAAGAGGCGTTGATGAGCGGCCTCACCACCATGCTTGGCGGCGGCACGGGCCCGGCGCACGGCACGCTGGCGACCACCTGCACGCCCGGCCCCTGGCATATCGCCCGTATGATCGAAGCGGCCGACGCCTTCCCGATGAACCTCGCCTTTGCCGGCAAGGGCAATGCCTCGCTTCCCGGCGCGCTCGAGGAAATGGTTCTCGCGGGCGCAACGTCGCTGAAGCTGCACGAGGATTGGGGCACCACGCCCGGCGCCATCGATTGCTGCCTGACCGTCGCGGATCAATATGACGTGCAGGTGATGATCCACACGGATACGTTGAATGAAAGCGGCTTCGTCGAGGATACGATCGGCGCGATCAGGGGGCGTACGATTCATGCTTTCCATACCGAAGGCGCCGGCGGCGGACATGCGCCCGATATCATCAAGATCTGCGGTCAGTCGAACGTCATTCCATCTTCGACCAATCCGACCCGACCCTATACGGTTAACACGATTGCCGAGCATTTGGACATGCTGATGGTCTGCCATCATCTCTCGCCGTCGATCCCGGAAGACATCGCGTTTGCCGAAAGCCGCATCCGCAAGGAAACGATCGCGGCGGAAGACATTCTCCACGATATCGGCGCCTTCTCGATCATTTCATCGGACAGCCAGGCCATGGGCCGCGTCGGCGAAGTGGCGATCCGCACCTGGCAGACGGCGGACAAGATGAAGCGCCAGCGGGGCCGCCTGGCTCAGGAAACCGGCGATAACGACAATTTCCGCGTCAAGCGCTATATCGCCAAGTACACGATCAACCCGGCGATTGCCCACGGATTGAGCCACGAGATCGGTTCGGTGGAAGTCGGCAAGCGCGCCGATCTGGTGATCTGGAATCCCGCCTTCTTCGGCGTCAAGCCGGATATGATCCTGCTCGGCGGTTCGATCGCGGCGGCGCCGATGGGCGATCCGAATGCGTCGATCCCGACGCCGCAGCCGGTGCACTACCGGCCGATGTTCGCTTCCTACGGCAAGAGCCTGACGAATTCGTCGGTCACCTTCGTCTCGCAGGCGTCTCTCGATGCAGGCCTCGCCGGCAAGCTCGGCGTCGCCAAGAGCCTCGTCGCCGTCAAGAATACGCGCGGCGGCATTTCCAAGGCGTCTATGGTGCACAACAGCCTGACGCCGCATATCGAGGTCGATCCGGAGACCTATGAAGTGCGTGCCGACGGCGAGCTTTTGACCTGCGAGCCGGCAACCGTGCTGCCGATGGCACAGCGCTATTTCCTGTTCTAGGCGGTGCCGAGGGCGCTCTTCCGCTGGCTGTTTCGCCTGTTTCTGCTGGTTTTTCTGGCAGTGGCGGGCGGAACTTTCGTGCCGAGGCCGATCTTTGCTCCCGATAAACTGTTTGCCGCCGGGCAACCGACCTCGCAGCGGATTTTCGTGCTGTCGAACCCGATCCACACGGATATTGCGGTTCCCCTTACCGGCGAAACCAGGGAAAGGTTTGCCTTTCTGGGAGATGCCGGCATACCCGTGAATGCACCCGATGCCGAATGGCTGATCGTCGGCTGGGGCGGCCGCGCCTTCTATCTTGAAACTCCGACTTGGGCCGACC
>JAGWJK010000529.1 GCA_028865845.1 Rhizobiaceae bacterium | reverse complement strand
GGGATGACCGGGCGATGCGCCTGTGCTAACGAGGCGGCGTGAACCGCAGGGCAGCTGGCGCAACCGGACCCAAGTCAGCGATAATGCGGCCTTTATACCGGCATCGCAAAGGAATTGCCCATGCCGCACACGACAGAAAAACGTGCCGCCACGGCGCGTATCTCCACCAATCTTTCCGGAACCATCCGCGTTCCCGGCGATAAATCCATTTCGCATCGTTCCCTGATGTTCGGCGGCCTTGCCTCGGGAGAAACCCGCATCGCGGGCCTGCTCGAAGGCGTGGATGTCCTCAACACCGGCAAGGCGATGCAGGCGATGGGCGCGCGCATTGAGAAGACCGGCGACCTATGGATCATCCAGGGCGTCGGCAACGGCGCGTTGCTCGCGCCCGAGGCGCCGCTCGATTTCGGCAATGCCGGCACCGGCAGCCGCCTCACCATGGGCCTCGTCGGCGTCTATGACTTCTCATCCACCTTCATTGGCGACGCTTCGCTTTCCAAACGGCCGATGGGCCGCATCCTCGATCCGCTGCGGCAGATGGGCGTGCAGGTCAAATCCAGCGACGGCGACCGCCTGCCGGTGACGCTGCATGGGCCGACGTCGGCCAATCCCATCCGCTACCGCGTACCGATGGCCTCGGCACAGGTCAAATCCGCCGTACTGCTTGCCGGCCTGAACGCGCCGGGCATCACCACCGTTATCGAGCCGGTCATGACTCGCGACCATACCGAAAAGATGCTTGCCGGTTTCGGTGCCGATCTCTCGGTCGAAACCGACAGGGACGGTGTTCGCAGCATCAGCCTCGAAGGCCGCGGCAAACTGACGGGCCAGGTGATCGACGTTCCAGGCGACCCCTCCTCCACCGCCTTCCCGCTGGTTGCCGCCCTCATCGTACCCGGCTCGGACATCACCATCCTCAACGTGCTGATGAACCCGACCCGCACCGGGCTGATCCTGACACTGGAGGAAATGGGGGCCGATATCGAGGTGCTGAACGCGCGCCGGACCGGCGGTGAGGACGTGGCGGACCTGCGTGTCCGTTCCTCCGAGCTCAAGGGCATCACCGTGCCGGCCGAGCGGGCACCGTCTATGATCGACGAATATCCCGTGCTCGCCGTCGCCGCCGCCTTTGCCGAAGGCGAAACGGTGATGCTCGGGCTTGAAGAGCTGCGCGTGAAGGAATCCGACCGGCTTTCTGCCGTGGCCGAGGGGCTGAAGCTTAATGGCGTCGACTGCAGCGAGGGCGAGGCATCGCTCAGCGTGCGGGGGCGCCCCGACGGCAAGGGCCTCGGCAATGCCGCCGGCCTTGCGGTCGAGACCCATCTCGACCATCGCATCGCCATGAGCTTTCTCGTCATGGGGCTTGCCTCGGAACATCCGGTAACGATCGACGATGCCGCGATGATCGCCACCAGCTTCCCGCAGTTTTTCGAGCTGATGACGATATTGGGCGCGAAAATCGAGCGCATGAACGAATAAGAGGCGGGAATCGCCATTGCAGGCCGCCGGCTTTATGATAAGCGCCGAAAGAGAAGCAAAGCCGGGTGGAACGCATGTATCAACCGCCGCATTTCCGCGAAGACGATCTCGAGGCCCAGCACGCGCTGATCCGCGCCCATCCGCTTGGCCTGCTGATCACATCAGGCGATGGCGATATCAACGCCAACGCCATTCCGTTCCATCTTGATGCCGGCCTTTCCGCCAAGGGCACGCTGCAGGCGCATGTGGCGAGGGCAAACAAGCAATGGCAGGAGATCCGGGACGGCGCAAAGGTGCTCGTCGTCTTCCAGGGCGCCGATTCCTACGTGACGCCGTCGTGGTATGCGACCAAGCAGGAGACCGGCAAGGTCGTGCCGACCTGGAATTACGCGATCGTGCAGGTGCGCGGCAGCGCCCGCATCGTCGACGATCCGGCATGGCTGCGCGTGCAGATCGACAGGCTGACCGGCGAACGGGAAGGCAGCCGACAGCACCCCTGGGCCGTCAGCGACGCGCCGGCCGATTTCGTCGGCGCGCAGATCAAAGGCATCATTGGCATCGAAATCGAGATCGCCGAGATTGACGGCAAATGGAAGGTCAGCCAGAACCGGCCGGCAGCCGATCAAAAGGGCGTCATCCACGGCCTGTCCGAGGAGCCGACGACCGATGCGGCGGAAATGATCGACCTCGTGCGGCGCTACGGCAAGCAGGACTGAGCGGCACCGGCGAGGTTCGACAGCAACCGTCTTAGCCGCTCGAGACATGTGTTTTTAGAATTCCACACGGAAGCAACGACGCTGCCTTGCCGCGATGGAATGAAGTCAGGGATATCAGACAAGCATGATCATCGCCATCGACGGACCCGCCGCAGCCGGCAAGGGAACCTTGTCGCGCCGGATCGCCGAGGAATATGGTTTTCACCATCTCGATACCGGACTGACCTATCGGGCGACGGCCAAGGCTCTGCTCGATGCGGGCCTTCCGCTCGATGACGAAGCCGTCGCCGAGGCGATGGCGCGCAAGGTCGACCTTGCCGGGCTCGACCGGACCGTGCTGTCGCGGCACGAGATCGGCGAGGCCGCTTCGAAGATCGCCGTCATGCCTTCGGTGCGGCGGGCGCTGGTCGAGGCGCAGCGCGGCTTTTCGCACAGAAAACCGGGCACCGTGCTCGACGGGCGCGATATCGGCACGGTCGTCTGCCCGGATGCGCCGGTGAAAATCTATGTGACGGCATCGGCGGAAGTGCGGGCGAAACGTCGTCATGACGAGATCGTTGCCGCCGGCGGCAGCGCCGATTACACGGCGATTTTCGAGGACGTGAAGCGCCGCGACGAACGCGACATGGGGCGCGCCGACAGCCCTTTGCGCCCAGCGGAAGACGCACACTTGCTTGATACCTCGGAAATGAGTATAGAAGCGGCGTTTCAGACGGCAAAATCGATCATCGATGCCAGTCTGAGCCGAAATGCCTAAAATGATGACGGGTTTCGCGTGCTTCGCGCACGCGGTCCGCTGATTTCTAGAAAGCCTGAAATTCCGTCCAAGCGCCGGATAGCTTTCCCAAGGGAAGGCGGACTGGATTCAGGCCGTTCAACACGAACCACCGGCGCATCAGTGTCCGAAATGTTTCATCAGGACACGCCAGGAGATTTTATGTCTGTAGCTACTCCCTCTCGCGAAGATTTCGCAGCCCTTCTCGAAGAGTCCTTCGCCAAGAACGATCTGGCCGAAGGCTATGTCACCAAGGGCATCGTCACCGGCATCGAAAAGGATGTTGCGGTTGTCGACGTCGGCCTCAAGGTCGAAGGCCGCATCGCACTGAAGGAATTCGGTGCGCGCGCCAAGGACGGCTCGCTCAAGGTTGGCGATGAAGTCGAAGTCTATGTCGAGCGTATCGAAAACGCGCTTGGCGAAGCTGTTCTGTCGCGCGAAAAGGCTCGCCGCGAAGAAAGCTGGATCAAGCTCGAAGCCAAGTTCGAAGCCGGCGAACGCGTCGAAGGCGTCATCTTCAACCAGGTCAAGGGCGGTTTCACCGTCGATCTGGATGGCGCTATCGCCTTCCTGCCGCGCTCGCAGGTCGACATCCGTCCGATCCGCGACGTCACCCCGCTGATGCACAACCCGCAGCCCTTCGAAATCCTCAAGATGGACAAGCGCCGCGGCAACATCGTCGTTTCGCGTCGTACGGTTCTGGAAGAGTCCCGTGCCGAGCAGCGTTCTGAAATCGTTCAGAACCTCGAAGAAGGCCAGGTTGTTGACGGCGTCGTCAAGAACATCACCGATTACGGCGCGTTCGTTGACCTCGGCGGCATCGACGGCCTGCTGCACGTCACCGACATGGCATGGCGCCGTGTGAACCATCCGTCGGAGATCCTGTCCATCGGCCAGCAGGTCAAGGTACAGATCATCCGCATCAACCAGGAAACCCACCGTATCTCGCTCGGCATGAAGCAGCTCGAGAGCGATCCGTGGGATGGCATCCAGGCCAAGTATCCGGAAGGCAAGAAGATCTCCGGTACCGTTACGAACATCACCGACTACGGTGCTTTCGTCGAGCTGGAGCCGGGCATCGAAGGCCTGATCCACATCTCGGAAATGTCCTGGACCAAGAAGAACGTTCACCCCGGCAAGATCCTGTCCACGAGCCAGGAAGTCGAAGTCGTCGTTCTCGAAGTCGATCCGACCAAGCGCCGTATCTCGCTCGGCCTCAAGCAGACGCTGGAAAACCCGTGGGCAGCATTCGCCCGCAACCATCCGGCTGGCACCGAAGTCGAAGGCGAAGTCAAGAACAAGACCGAATTCGGCCTGTTCATCGGCCTCGACGGCGATGTGGACGGCATGGTGCACCTCAGCGATCTCGACTGGCAGAAGCCGGGCGAGCAGGCGCTCGACGAGTACAACCG
>JAGWJK010000528.1 GCA_028865845.1 Rhizobiaceae bacterium | reverse complement strand
CGACCTTCCAATTGACGGACGAGGCATTCGACGCGCCGGTGCGGGCATTGGATGTCGCGCTCAGGGAGCAGGGCGTGGCGCCGGATCGATTCCGGCCGCTACGGGCGGGCGAGGTGTTCGACGTACCCACCGTGTGAGGCGACGTCAGGCTCTAGCGGGTAAGGCTTTGTACCTGCTGCGGACAGCGGCGCGGCAGGATTTCTGCCGCGACAATAGTGCGATGGTTTGGTCGCGAGGACGGGAAAACGCGAGGCTTTCAATCGCCTCAGTGGTTCTTGTTGGAGCCTTTGCCGGTAATAAACACGCAGGTCCTCATCTTGCACTTGGGATCGTCGCTGGTCGGAACGGTGACACTCGCCATGCTGCCCTGTCCAAGGCATGACATCGAATTCGATACGTAGCGATTGTACATCATCAGGCCCGGATGACTTGACGGATATTGCAGCGCCATCTTGCCTTCCTGCTTCACTCTGTCGCGAATGGTCGAGCAGGTCATGGATTTCGAATTGTGCATTTCGGCCATCGCGTTGCTGGAGATCAGTGCCATAGCCGCGAGCAGGATAATCTTCTTCATGGGGGTTCCTTCTTCCGACATCTCGGTTGAAAGGCCCGGCGAAAGAACCGGACCTGACGCTCTCTTTGGGTGGTCAGGCAATGCTGGCAGTCTTAGAACGTGCGCTCGAAGCGCAGGATGCCGGAGAAGGTGTCGTCGCTCGGGACGTCATAATGCATGTAGGTCACTTCCGGCTCGACCAGCAGGTTCTTGACCGGATTGAATTTGACGTTGGTCGTGGCTTCGAACATCTTGCTGTCTGTATAGGCCAGCTGGACGTTCCACTTCAGCTTATCGTTGATCGGTACGCCGACGCCGCCCCAAACCGCCCAATCGCCCCAGCCGCAATCGGCGCCGTGGACGACACCGGACGGGGTGGTGCAGGCGGAAACGGTCTGGTTCGAACCGGCATATTGGTTCAGCTTGTCGCCATCGGTGTTCCAGCCGCCCATCAGGAATGCCGTCAACACGCCGAAGTCGGCGTCAATACGAGCCTTGATGGCGCCTTCTTCGACGATGGAGTCATAACCGCCGACGATCCTGAAGCCGAGCATGCCGGCCTTGTAACCCAGGCCCGCGACGACGTTCGGCGCATAATGGTCGGCCTTGGACAATTGCCAGGCACCGCCATAGGCAGTGCTCGTGGAGCCGGAATTGCTGTCTTCAAGCGAAACGACCGCGGTAAAGCCATTGCCGTTGTCGTAGTTGTAAGTCATCTGGTTGAGTTCGTAGGGACCGTCATAAATGACGTCGTCCTGGATGACATCGCCGGCATATCCGATGAACATATTATACTGCGAGTCGAGCTTGCCGACACTGAAGCCGCCGAGGTTGATGTAGGCCCACAGCAGGTTCGTGCTCGTTGAGCCGCCGTCGTTCCAGTCCCAGCGGACGATGGTTTCGGTCTTCAGCGGGCCGTATTCCGTATCGGTCGCGGTATTGAGATTCAGTTCAGCACGCGTGTGCCACTTGGTGCCGAAATCGCTGGTCCTGTTGTAGGGGTCCTTCCACTGACCTTCGGTGCGGATCTTGCCGCCGATGCGAAGACAGGTTTCCGTGCCCGGAATGAAGAAATAGTTTGCACCATAGGCGTCGCAAATGCGGACATATTCGAGCGGCTCCGGTTCGGCCGCAACGATGGCATCGGCAGCGTGAGCACCCGTTGCTGCGGCGAGTACCGCAGCAGAAGCGAGCAGCAGGCTCTTGATCTTCATTGTAATCCCCTCGTGACACGGATTGCGCAATCTTCGGACCGGGAAAACCTGGTCGGCATTCAAGATTCTGGCCCTAATCCCAACGCCGCGATCTAAATACGGCTGGAATTTCATTCACGATTTCCCTTACAAAAAGGGATGATACTTGATGTATGTGTCAGTAATATACGATGCTAAGTCTCTGAAATACAGCGATCAAAAGGTATAGATGCGGCCGCAGATGTAGAGTGTGCGAGAACCAGCCTGAGAGATGAAGCCAGCGTGCGCGAAGTTTGCATTCGGCAAAATCGTTCGCCCACTCCCGGGCAGTCAGAGCGCGGCCAATGATGCCACTGGTAATTCCGCGTCAATTCCGCCATATACAGCCCGATAAACAGACGGATACGGCACCATGAGCGATACGGTCGAATTTGCGCGGATGAACGGGCTTGGCAACAAGATCCTGGTCGTCGACATGCGCGGCCGCAGGGATGTGGTGACGGCTGAGGCGGCGATTGCGCTCAATGCCGATCCGGCCACCCAGTTCGACCAGATCATGGCGATCCATGATCCGAAGGCGCAAGGTACCGACGCCTGGATCGACATCCTCAATTGCGACGGCACCAAGGCGCAGGCCTGCGGGAACGGCACACGCTGCGTCGTGCAGGCGCTCGCTGCCGAGACGGGCAAGAAAGTTTTCACCTTCCAGACCGTCGCCGGCATCCTGAACGCGGTGGAGCACGAGGACGGCACGATTTCCGTCGACATGGGCAAGCCGGTCTTTGCTTGGGACAAAATCCCGCTCGCGGAAGAGTTTGCCGATACGAGCCGGATCGAGCTGCAGATCGGGCCGATCGACAATCCCATCCTGCATTCGCCGTCGGCGATGTCGATGGGCAATCCGCACGCGATCTTCTGGGTCGACAAGGACCCGATGTCCTACGATCTCGCTCGTTTCGGCCCGCTGCTCGAAAATCATCCGATGTTTCCCGAGCGCGCCAACATCACACTGGCGCAGGTGCTGTCGCCGACGACGGTGCGCACCCGCACCTGGGAGCGCGGCGCGGGCCTGACGCTTGCCTGCGGTTCGGCCGCCTGTGCCGCTGCCGTCAGCGCTGCGCGCACCGGCCGCACCGGCCGCAAGGTAACGATCAATGTCGCCTCGGCGCCTGCGCCGAGCATGCTCACCCTCGAATGGCGCGAGAGCGACGATCATGTCGTCATGACCGGTCCCGCTGAATGGGAATGGTCAGGTGTAGTCGATCCCATCACCGGCTTGTTCAGCCGCGATCAGGAGCCGGGAGCCCAGGCGCGGTGAGCGGCGTCGAGGTCATCACCTTCGGCTGTCGTCTCAACACCTATGAATCCGAAGTGATGAGAGCCGAGGCGGAAAAAGCCGGGCTCAATAACGCCATTCTCGTCAATACCTGCGCCGTCACCGGCGAGGCCGTGCGCCAGGCCCGTCAGGCGATCCGCCGCGCGCGCCGCGACAATCCCCATGCCCGCATCATCGTCACAGGCTGCGCCGCGCAGACCGAGAAGCAGAGCTTTGCCGAAATGGCCGAGGTCGATGCCGTGCTCGGCAACGAGGAGAAGCTGGCGAGCGCCTCCTATCGCGCGCTGCCGGATTTCGGCGTGTCGGCGGAAGAGAAGCTGCGGGTCAATGACATCATGAGCGTGCGCCACACGGCACCGCAAATGGTGAAGCACATAGACGGGCATGTGCGCGCCTTCATCCAGGTGCAGAACGGCTGCGACCATCGCTGTACCTTCTGTATCATCCCTTATGGCCGCGGCAATTCCCGCTCCGTGCCGATGGGCGCAGTGGTGAGCCAGGCGCGCAGCCTCGTCGAAAGCGGCTATCGCGAGATCGTGCTCACCGGCGTCGACGCCACCAGCTATGGCGCCGATCTTCCGGGTCAGCCGTCGCTTGGACTTCTGGCAAAGACACTGCTGAAGCAGATCCCCGAGATCCGCCGCCTGCGGCTGTCCTCGATCGACAGCATCGAGGCCGACGCCCATCTGATGGACCTCATTGCCGACGAGGCGCGCTTCATGCCGCACCTGCATTTGTCGCTGCAGCATGGTGATGACATGATCCTGAAGCGGATGAAGCGCAGGCATTCGCGCGCCGACGCGCTTGCTTTCATCGAAGACGTTCGCCGCCTGCGGCCGGAGACGAGCTTCGGCGCCGATATGATCGCCGGCTTCCCGACCGAGACGGAAGAGATGTTTGTAAATGCCGTCAGCCTGGCGGAAGAGGCCGGCATCGCGCATTTGCACGTCTTCCCCTACAGCCCGCGGCCTGGCACGCCGGCCGCCAGGATGCCGCAGCTCGACCGGGCGCTCGTCAAGGACCGCGCTGCCCGCCTGCGCGCCGCTGGACAAAAGCTGCATCAGTCCCATCTCGACAGCATGGTTGGCACGCGGCAATGGCTGCTGGTCGAAAACAACGGGCTGGCGCATACGGAAAACTTCACGCTTGTCGCCGCGCCCGGGCTTCGGCCGCGCGACCTTGTGCAGGTGGCGATCACCGGCCACAATGGCAAGCACCTCGACATGCAACTTATGGCCGCCGACGCGGCCTGACGTCTCACGGAATTTTCATGGCGCTCAGTTTCATCAAAAAAGTCTTCACCT
>JAGWJK010000527.1 GCA_028865845.1 Rhizobiaceae bacterium | reverse complement strand
CCTTCCGACGCATCTCGTCGCGGCTTTCCGTGCGACGCTGGAAGAGGTCCTTGAAGCCGATCTCATCTTGCATGTCCGCGACCTCTCGGATGAGGACAATCCGGCTCAGAGCGCCGACGTCATGCGCATTCTCGGCGATCTCGGCATCGGCGAAGCCGAGGGTGCGCAACGCATTCTGGAAGTCTGGAACAAGATCGACCGGCTGGAGCCGGAAGCGCACGATGCCATCGTTCAGAAGGCAGGGACGACGCAGAACGTGCTTGCCGTATCCGCGGTCACGGGCGAGGGTGTCGATAGGCTGATGGATGAAATCAGCCGCCGTCTGTCGGGGGTTTTGACCGAAACGACGATCACGCTGCCGCTCGGCAAGCTGGCGCTTCTGCCCTGGATCTACAATCACGCCATTGTCGATAGCCGTGAGGACAATGAGGATGGCACGATAACGCTCGATGTCCGCCTGACGGAAACCGAGGCGAGCGAGCTGGAGCGGCGCATGGGCAACGGCCCGAAGGCACAGCGCGAGGATTGGGAATAGGCGCTCTGGCGCCTATTCGGCGAGCTGGCGTTCGATCGCTTTCGCGGCCTGCCAGATATCTTCCATCCGTTCGAGCGAGGCGTCTTCCAGGGTTCCTCCTTCTGCGGCAAGCGTCGTTTCGATATGGTTGAAACGACGGCGGAACTTGGTGTTGGTGCCGCGCAGTGCCTGTTCCGGATCGGCCTTCACATGGCGGCCGATATTGACGACGGCAAAGATGAGGTCGCCGAGTTCGTCGCTGACCTTGGCCTTGTCTCCTGAGTGTAGCGCCACCCGCAACTCTGCGATTTCCTCCTCGATCTTGTCGAGGATAGGCTCCGGCGCCGACCAGTCGAAGCCGACTTTGGCGGCGCGTTCCTGCAACTTCAGTGCTTCGGTCAAAGCCGGAAAGCTGCGCTGCACCGAGCCCAGGAAGCCGGCCTTGAAATCCTCGGTGATACCACGCTTTGCCCGGCGCTCAGCCCGCTCAAGCTTTTCCTCGGCCTTGATCTGATCCCACTGCAGTTTCACGGCATCGGGTGTATCGGCGGCAGAAACGGCAAAGACGTGCGGATGCCGGCGGATCATTTTGCGAGTGATGGCATCGACGACGTCCCCGAACGAGAATTCGCCCGCTTCTTCGGCCATACGCGCATGGAACACGACCTGCAGCAAGAGATCGCCGAGCTCGTCGCAGAGGTCATCCATATCCTTGCGTTCGATCGCGTCGGATACTTCGTAGGCCTCTTCGATCGTATAGGGCTTGATGGTTTCGAAGGTTTGCACGATGTCCCAGGGGCAACCCGTCTCGGGATTGCGCAGCGCCGCCATGATCTCGATCAGGCGGGATATGTCTCGCGATGCTTCCATCGTGGCCTCTATGGTCTGTGCGGGATCAGTTCAGCGGAATGTCGTTTTCACCCTTCGACGCCTGATAGCTGTCGGAGAGCGAAGCGTAGGCGGCCTTGATGCGCGCCGTCTGCTCCTTCAGCGCCGTCTTTAGCGGGTCGGCTTCGGTTTCGACAAGATCGGCAATGGCAAAGCTCTTCCAGAAAGCGTTCTGCCGACGATAGCCGCCAGGCTCAAGGTCGAAAACCTCCTTCAGAATCTTCAAGTCGTGCGGGATCGCAAAGGTATCGCGGGAATCTTCGTGGCTGAAGAAGTAATAGAAATTATCGAAGCCGGCCCAGGTAATCGCCGACATGCACATGGTGCAGGGTTCGTGCGTGGAAAGGAAAATCAAGTCCTTCGTCGCAGGCTTCTCGCCAAGCTCGTAGAACCGCTTCAGGGTGTGCACTTCGCCGTGCCAGAGCGGATTTTCGAGCTCGTTATTGGTTTCGGCAATCACCAGCGATAGATCGGATTTGCGCAGGATCGCCGCCCCGAAGACCTTGTTTCCGGTAGCGACGCCTTTCTGCGTCAGCGGCAGGACGTCGTGTTCCATGACATCGAGAAGACGCGAGGCGATCGTGTTTGCGGACAAGTTTCATACTCCGGGTTTTTGCTGTACTTTAACGGCAATGCCTAGGCGGCGGAATGCGCAAATGAAGCATGGACATCGTTTGCCACAGACAATAGGGCTGGTATCGACGGAGAAAATCCCAAAAATCTATGGATTTCCTATATTTATCTCATTTTGAGTATCGGGTGAGTTTTGCTCAAATCGGTGGAATGTCGAGCAAAAGAATACGAACTCGGCGGGGCATTAGAATTTCTGTTTCTTCAATCTCCTGGCAGCCGGGGCGATATTCGGCAAATCTCGAAGTGGAATGATGATGCCTCCCAAGACCGACCAGCTTTCTGTGTTTCCCGCCTTCTTCCGCGTGGAAGGAAGGATCGCGACTGTCTTCGGCAATGGCGACGAGGCCTTCGCCAAGGCCCGCTTGCTGATGAATACGCAGGCACGGATCGTCGCCTATGCGCAGAGCCCGGAAGCCGATTATCATTCCTTCCTGATCGCCAATCGCATCGAGACCGTGCGCGATGCCTTTGCGCCGGCGCAGGTCAAGGGTGCCGCGCTGGTTTTTGCCGCGACCGGCGATGCGGCGGCGGATCGTGCGATCGTCGAAGCGGCCCGTGCTGAGCGAATTCCGGCAAACGCCGTCGATCAGCCTGACTACTGCGATTTCTATACGCCCGCGCTGGTCAATCGCGCGCCCGTCGCCGTTGCGATCGGGACGGAAGGTGCCGGGCCTGTGCTGGCGCAAATGATCCGCGCCCAGATCGATCAGATATTGTCGCCGTCGCTGGGCAAGCTTGCCGAGTTGGCGACCAGCTACCGCAAAGCGGTTGATCGTGTGGTGCCGAAGGGAGTTGCCCGGCGCGTTTTCTGGCGCCGTTTCTTCTCCGGCCCGGTCGCCGACGCGGTCGGTGCAGGCCACTGGCCTCAGGCGCAACGGGCTGCCGATCATTTGCTGCATGCCATGGACAAGGTCGAAGGCCATGTCTGGCTCGTCGGCGCTGGCCCTGGCGCAGAAGACCTGCTGACGCTGCGTGCCCAGCGCGTGATGATGGAAGCTGACGTGATCGTCTATGACGCGCTGGTTCCGCGGGCGATCGTCGACATGGGGCGCCGTGACGCAGAGCGTCTCTCCGTCGGCAAGCGCAAGGGCTGCCACACCAAGTCACAGGAAGAAATCAACGAACTGCTGGTCATGCTTGGCCGCGAAGGCAAGCGCGTCGTACGGCTGAAGTCCGGTGATCCGCTGGTCTATGGTCGCGCCGGCGAAGAAATGGCTGCGTTGCGCGCCGCGGGCATCACCTATGAAATCGTGCCCGGCATTACTTCGGCCTTTGCGGCCGCTGCGGATTTCGAGTTGCCACTAACTCTGCGCGGCGTTGCTTCGTCGCTGGTTTTTACCACCGGCCACGACCTGACTGGCGATGTACTGCCGGACTGGGCAAGCCTTGCCGTGTCCGGCGCCACGATCGCCGTCTATATGGGACGCACGGTCGCTGCTTCGGTGGCGGGCCGCCTGATGCAGGCCGGTTTGCCGGCCGACACTACCGTCGCCGTCATCGAAAACGCCAGCCGCCGCGATCGTCGCCTGATGCATGGCACCTTGAAGGATCTGCCCGATCTGCAATATCGTGACGAACTGGCCGGTCCGGTGATGGTGATCATCGGCGAGGCTGTTGCCGGCGCCAATTTCGAACAGTCCGAGCCGCTTACACATCGTGAAGCTATCGCTCGGGATCATGCCCAGAATTATGCAAGGAGCTGACCGATGGTCGACAAGGTTTTGACCGCCAACCGTCTGACCGATGGTATCGCCGTATGGCTGAATGCGAACGGCGAATGGGTGACCTCGCTGCAGGAGGCTCTGGTCGCGCGTCACGCCGAGGCCGAGGCCGCTCTCGAAGCCATCGGCAAGCAAGCATATGCCGACAACAAGGTCGTTGACGTCAACCTGATCGAAGTGCAGGAAACCGGCGGCAAGCTTTGGCCGCTTCGGCTGCGGGAACGCATCCGCGCCGAAGGCCCCACCATGGAATACGCGCCGGGCTACGCGGCGGCCGATCCCGAATTCATTGCTGTCTGAGGAAATCATGTATCGCTACGACGAATTTGACCATGCCTTTGTTGCGGAGCGCGTTGCGCAGTTCCGTGATCAGGTCGAGCGGCGCCTTTCGGGAGAACTTTCGGAAGATGCGTTCAAGCCGTTGCGTCTGATGAACGGCGTTTATCTGCAGCTGCATGCCTACATGCTGCGCATCGCCATTCCCTATGGCACGCTGAGTTCGCGCCAGATGCGCATGCTCGCCCATGTCGCCCGCACCTACGACCGCGGCTACGGCCATTTCACGACCCGCCAGAACCTGCAGTTCAACTGGCCGAAACTCTCCGACATGCCGGCTGTTCTGGAAGAGCTGGCATC
>JAGWJK010000526.1 GCA_028865845.1 Rhizobiaceae bacterium | reverse complement strand
GTTGCCATTGGCGGCCCCGCCGCTGGCGCCAAGCAGGCCGATCAGGTTCAGTGGCGTGCGCGCATTGGCTGGCTGGTTGTCGGTGAACTGATGACCCGAACCCGCGCTGTTGCCGGCATGATAGGAGCCGTCAGGACCTTCCGCGACGTTCACACCCTGCTGCTGGAGGGCGGCGACGATGGCCTGCTGCGGCAGCGTAACCTCGCCGATCAGGAAGGTCGGCACGTGCAGCGCGCCGTTGACGATGACGATTCGCGTGCCGTCAGCCTGAACGAGAACGAGATTGCGGCCTTCGACGTGAATATCGTCGATCGACGCGTCCGGCGGCAGGTGAACGACATTGCCCTGATCCGGCACGATCTGGATCGGCTGATGCGTGTCGGCGTTTTGTGGCCCATTGGCGGCTACGCGGGCAGCCTTGCCGTTGGCCTGCTGTTCTGCGGCCTGCGCCAGCTCGAACGCGGCAACATCGGCATTCTCAGACAGCGGCAGCAGCCGATTGGCGCCAATATCCGTGGGGTCGCTTCCGTCCCGACCGCTCGATACGAAGTCATGCGAAACAGCTTCCTGGTCTACGGTCGAAATGCGCGAATCTTCCATGGGTTAGGCTCCCGGTGTCTCGTAATTTGCCGCAATCAATTACGGGAGCCGGATGATTGCAATACTTCGGTAACCTCGCCGATATAGCCGGTTATGCACGACTCCAGAAATGTTTAGCGATAGTTAACCCAGTCGCCAAACTACTCCTTAAGTATACCGCTTGACTTTACGCCAGACGCAGTGTGCAAATGCGCCACAACAGGCTGCCGCGGCCTGTTTTCGGGGAATGGGGGACCGAGGAGTGCCGTTTGCTATCAACCCTTTGTTGCATATTTTGATCAGATGGCTCCCAGACAGAGGACATTGGCGTGTCGGGTGTGGCAGCGCTCTTGCTCTTTGTGCCGGTCTTGCCGGCTGCCAGATGGACGGCGCCGGTCTCGGCGGCAACAGCAAGAACGACGACATAAAAATGCCCTCCACCGCCATCGAAGAAACCTATGGCGGCGACACCGGCACGGAAATCACGCTTCTGTTGCGCAAGGGTGCGGCTGGTCTCTATGAGGGGCCGGCACGCGACGTGCGCGACGGAGCGGTGCTGGGTGTCGGCGAACTCGGCAACAATCAGGTTAGGCTGCGCGTCAAGGATGTCGGATCGGATCCTGCCGGAATCGCAGCACAGGTTGCCGCGGCCAAAAGCCGAAATGCCGCGTTGATCGTCAGCTACCTGCCACCGGCGGAGACCGCTGCCATTGCGGCCATTTCCCCGGCACAGCGCCCACCATTGCTAAACCTTGCAAGCCCGACGGCCACCAGCGGCGGCGATGTCTTCAACCTCGCCCCGGACGAGATCGACAGTGCGGCCGAGGGCGTCAAAGCGGCCGGCCCTGGCGGTCACAAGAAGGTATCGGTGCTGGTGCCTGCAGATTTCTCCCAATCCGATACAACCAGATTGGGCAATGCCATTTGGAACAGCGGCAATACTTTCATAGGCTTAGGCCGTTATGGCACGAATGATCAGGCGGCGGATATCCTGACCAAAAACCAGTCGCTCATCCGCTCGGCCGAGATCGTGGTCATCCTTGGCGACACGCCGGAAATCAGCATCGTGGCGAGCGGCGTGCGTAGCGCCGCCGTTCCCGGTCAAGCTTTGGTCGGCACGAACACCTGGCCGCAATCTGTTTACGCCTCGCCGGCCGTCGCAGGCGCTTTTGTGGCAACGGACGATACGCAAAGCACCGGGCTGATTGCCGAGCGTTACCAGCGCCACTTCAACCATCCGCTGACAACCTATGGCGCCTACGGCTACGATGCCATGGCGATCGCCTCCGGCCTTGTTCGGTCCCAGGGGCCGCAGGCCATCACGGGCGCCAACCTGATGAACAAGGTCGGCTTTCGCGGAACCACCGGTCTCTTCCGCTTCAACGCCGCGGGCATGGTCGAGCGCAAGATGACGATCAATACGATCGATGGCGGCAAGCTGAAGGTCGTCGTGCAGCCTTCAGAGTCGTTCTGAAACATCCTCGGCGAATTGCTCTCAATGCGAGTATAAACGGTCTGTCGGCCGCCGCCGTCTTATTGAATCCACGATTTCAACGCTGGATCATTTCGACGTGTTGGCAGCGTCATCCTTAACGATTTTCGACCAAACTCCGTCAAATTTTATACTTATTTGAGCGTTCAATTTATACTTATACTACCCATCCTTCCGAACGCGGAATTTAGAGATACGGCGCATTATTCTCTCACTCAGGGAGAATTAAACGCCAATGGAACGCAAGAACAGCAAAATTATACTTACGGCGATTGCTGCGACTTCTCTCGCCTTTGGCCTGTCGACGTCCTGTTTGGCGGCGACCAGCGACACCGTCCGCCCGGTCCTCAGCCTGCTTTCGGACCCGCTTCTCGGCACCACCATCAATCTCCTGACACCTGCTGTCGGAAACGTAGCGAAGGCTATCGGTAGCGTCGATCTTGCTGCGCTAAACCAGGACCTCGCCGTCGAGCCGGCCGGCCTTCCGCGTAACAATGCGACCGCTCTCGAGGCGGTGCACCCGGTCGCAGCGCAGACCAACACCATGTCGGGCGACTCGGTTTTTGGGACCGTCGCCATTCCCTTCAAACATCTTGCAGCGCTGGACAAGTTTGCAGGCCCGCTCGCCGAGATCCGGTCGGGCAAAGCGCTCGCCTGCGGCGCGGGCGGTTGCGACGCCGCGGCAACAGCCGTCGCGGCGGCTGAGGCAAAGACGGCCGATGCCTCGCTCCGTGACAAGATCAACACCGTCAACTTCACCGTCAACCATGCCATCCGCTATCGCAGTGACATGGATACCTATCACGTGACCGATTACTGGGCAAAGCCGAGCGAGACCCTGGCGCACCAGCAGGGTGACTGCGAGGACTTTGCCATCTTGAAGATGGCCGCCCTCTACAACGAAGGCGTCGACCTCGATCATATGGCGCTGGTTATCCTCTTCGACCAGCAGCGGCATTTCTACCATGCCGTCCTGTCGGTGTCGGTCAATGGCAACTATCTCATCCTCGACAACATGCATGACGAAGTTCTGTCCGATAAGCGCATCGCGGAATATCTGCCGCTCTATTCGATCGTCGATGGTCGCGGCTATCTGCATGGCTCGCGTGATCCGCATGCGCAGGCGCTCGTCGCCGCAACGCCGCTTGTCAAGGTCGCGCCCGGCGAAGGTGAAGTCTACTGAATATCGCCTCTGCGATCCTCGTGAGCCAATTCCAGCTTCGCAAGGTCCTCAATAGGCGGAAATATAGCCGATCAGCATCGGCGCCTCATGGGTCGGCGCCAGCGCCAGATTGATCTGGCCGGTCAACGCTTGCAAACCAAGGCCGATCTTAAAGCCGGTGTTCAGCGTCCTACCGCGATTGGCGGAAAGAACGGAAAGCACTTCCTCGACCTGGGTATCGATCGAAAAACGCAGGGTGCGCGCAGTCTGCTGGACGTCGTCGATCAGCGGCAGGCGATGGCGCAGCATCTTCAGGAAAGCGTCGTTGAAGAGCTTGACCCCACGCTCTCGCGTCAGCACCACCGCCGGCGTTGGGGATGCCTGCAGGATTGCATTCAGATTGGTCAGCGACGCGACGTCTTCTACGGCGTCAAGACGGCTCAGCGCCCATTTGAAGCTGAGTACGCGCAGCAGCGAGGCAAGATTGCCGCTCTCCGGCATTTCGGCTGCCATGTGATAAACGAGGTCGCCGATGCTGATACCGCCGGCTTCGGACATTCGTCCGAGACTATCCCAATAAATCCGCTCAAGACGAATGCCCCGGCGCTCGCCGCCGCCGGTCACTGCGCGAAAACGCGGCTCAAGCTCGTCGCCATCGATCGACGGCAGGACTTCGCTGCCTGATATGGTCGTCAAATCGTCCTTCCCGGCTCCCTTGCGCATAACCGTCCTCACCGCTCCGTCAGCGCTTCGGAGCGCGCCTTATTGATCGGCTTCATCAGATAGGTGAGGATCGCCTTGCGGCCGGTCATGATCTCGGCGGAAGCCACCATGCCAGGAATGATCGGATAGCGCTTGCCGTCACGCTCCAGCTCCGATTTGTCGGTCTTGATACGCACCAGATAATAGGTCTCGTTCTTATCCTTATCGACGAGGCTGTCGGCAGAGACGTTGACGACCGTACCGTCGAGCGCACCGAAAATGGAGAAATCGTAAGCGGTGACTTTGATGACCGCCGGCTGGCCTGTACGCACGAAGGCGACGTCACGCGGCGAGATCTTCGCTTCGATCAGCAGA
This sequence comes from Rhizobiaceae bacterium, assembly GCA_028865845.1. GTDB lineage: Bacteria > Pseudomonadota > Alphaproteobacteria > Rhizobiales > Rhizobiaceae > Rhizobium. Next base: position 84 of record JAGWJK010000526.1, on the reverse strand, counting down.
TTGTCCGCCGTCGGCACGACACCGGCGATAACCTTGCCCGCATCGACATAAGCGCCGATCGTATTGACCTCCAGCGTATTGACG
>JAGWJK010000525.1 GCA_028865845.1 Rhizobiaceae bacterium | reverse complement strand
GTCGCCGTCCTTGACGGAGATGACGGACTTGCGCGCGGCCTGCTTCTCGAGACTAATCTTGTCGCGCACCAGGCTGATGACGCGATGTTTGCCATCCGGTCCGGTATCCCCCGGCAGAATGTCGAGACGTACGATGGAATCCTTGGCGCCCCGGATCATCTGCACGATTTCATCCAGGCGCGTGCCGACCACTTCCTTGATCGGGCCGTCTGCGCCCTGACCGACGCCTATGATGCGGTCGCCTGCCGTGAGCTTGCCTGACAGTTGCGCCGGGCCGCCGGGCACCAGCTCGCGGATCGTCGTGTAGTCGTCGTTTTCCTGCAGGACCGCGCCGATACCGACCAGCGAGAGCTTCATGGAAATATCGAATTCCGCCGAAGCAGCCGCGCCGAAATAGTCGGTATGGGGGTCGATCGAGTTCGTATAGGAGTCCATGAATGTCTGGAAGACATCGTCGCTCTTGTATTTGTAAGCGCGCTCGAGGGAGTTCTGGTAGCGCTTGTCGAGCGTATCGCGAATGGATGCGTCGTCCTTGCCTGCGAGTTTCAGGCGCAGCCAGTCGCTCTTGACGCGTTTGCGCCAGAGTTCATCGCTTTCCGCCATGGATTGCGGCCACGGTTCCTTGTCGCGTACCAGGCGATAGTCTTCCTTCACGCTGAAATCGAAGTTCTGTTTGAGCAGGTTGCGCGCATAGGTCATGCGGTCAACGACGCGCTGCACATAGGTGTTGAAGATCGAAAACGGGATCTGCAGGTCTTCCCGGTTGATCGCGTCGTCGATCTTGGCGCTGTCGGCGTTGAACTTGTCGATATCCGATTGCAGGAAGAGCACCCGATCCGGATCCAGCGACTTGATGAAGCGGTCCATGATCTTGGCCGACAACGCGTCATCGAGCGGCACAGGCTTATATTCGAAACGCGTGAGAAATTGCGCGCTTAGATGAGCGGCCTGCCCTTGCTGTTGCAGGGGTGCCAAAACTGGCGGCGAGCCGGCATCAAGGGCATATGCCGACGGAGCAATTGCCAGGAATATGCCGAGGAGACCGTATTTTACACGCATTAAGCTTTAACCCGATTCTGAACGTTGACCGTTTAATGTGAGATGTTCGTGGAACAATTATGGTTTTTTGGCAACCAAACACATCTATTCTGTCGAGAAAGATTTCGAAAACTGCTTCGCATAACCGGGATTCGGGGCGAGGCATGGCTCTGATCGAGCCGGTTCGAGGGTCGGAGAAACCCGGTTTCGATGCGAGGTCGGCAAGCTGAATGCCGATATCAGTCAAGTCTCGCGCCTCGAGGAAGCCGATCGGGCGTCGGTATCAGATCGTTGGCGTATTGCAACACAATGCATTGCTTTTCAGATAGTTGATATCGGACTCATGGTCTGGGAGAAGACGCTCTCGGGTCGCGTCTCCTTGCCGCGAACGTGCCGACCGGGCTGTTTCGTCAAGCCCTATCGTTTCGCACTGCCCTTTTGATGTAGAGGCTCAACTGTGTCCGGGATATCTGCCGCTGCTCGCTGGAGCGCTGGCAGCCACAAAATCCGAGTTGACAACGGCGGATCAAATCAACACTATGACATTAAAGCGATATAAATTCCATAATTATGGATGATAAGTGTCATGGGAACTACCGGTGCCTGATCTGCTCGTGAATTTATATTCGGCAAAGCTATCCGAGCTTGCCGAGAAAGTCTCCCGTACCGCCGTTCAGATCCGGCCTGTCCTGCCGCCCGAGATGCGCCTCGTCGTCGAATGGGTGCGTGTCCATTTCAGCGAAAACTGGGCGAGCGAAGTATCGGTTGCGATCACCCGTCAGCCCGCGGCCTGTCTCATTGCCCTTGATGCCGGCGAGCTTGTCGGCTTTGCCTGCTACGACACGACGGCGCGCGGCTTTTTCGGGCCGACTGGCGTCCATCCCGATTGCCGTGGCAAGGGCATCGGCCTCGCGCTGTTTTCCGCATCGCTGCAGACAATGAAGACGCTGGGTCATGCCTATGCGTTCGTCGGCGATGCCGGTCCTGTCGATTTCTATGCTAACGCCGTTGGCGCCATCGAAATCCCCGCCGAGAACAAAGGCATCTACGAAGGCATGCTTCGCGCCAAGCGGCCGCAAGCCTGACACGCAATCCGATAAATGGAATAGATTGAAATGTCCGCATCCACTCCGCTCGCCCTCTTCGTCGGCATTCCCGGAACAACCTTGTCTGCTGACGAGATCGCGCTGTTTCGCGATACCAATCCGTTGGGTCTTTTCGTCGGGCGGCGCAACCTGAAGACACCGGATCAGGTCAAGGCGCTGCTGGAGAGCTTTCGCGAAGCCGTCGGCCGCGATGACGCCCCGATCTTTACCGACCAGGAAGGCGGCCGCGTGCAGCATCTCGATGCCGGCCCCTGGCCGATCTTCCGCAGTTTCGGCCAGTTCGCCGCACTTGCGAGCAAGGATTTCGAACTTGGCCGCAAGGCTCTGCGGCTGTCGACGCGGGCGATGGGGACCATGATGACCGAACTCGGCCTGAGCAGCGGCTGCTCGCCGGTGCTGGACCTCGTTTTCGAGACGACGAGCGCTGTCATCGGCGCACGCTCCTTCGGTCCGGATCCTGACGTCATAGCTGCACTCGGTCGCGAGGTGATCGACGGCCTGCTTGAAACCGGCAACATGCCCGTCATGAAGCATATTCCCGGCCACGGTCGGGCGACGCTCGATTCTCACAAGGAACGCCCTGTTGTCGATGCCTCGCGTGAAACGCTGATGGCGACCGATTTCAAGCCTTTCATGCTGCTGAAGGACACGCCCTGGGCAATGGTCGCCCACGTCGTCTATTCGGCTTACGACAATGAACTGCCCGCTTCGATTTCGCCGGTCATGCATGACGTGGTCCGCAAGGACATGGGCTATCACGGCGTTCTGATCTCGGATTGCATTTTCATGGAATCCTTGCGCGGAACCTTGCCGGAGCGTGTCGCCCAGGTTCTCGATGCCGGTTTCGACATCGCGCTGCACAGCCATGGCGACATTCCCGAGAGCGAGGCAGCGGCGAAGGCCGCCCGGCCGATCACAGAGGACACGCGGAAGCGCATTGCCGCCGGCGAGGCCCGCCTCGGCAAGGAGAGGGTCGACGTCGTCGCAACGCATGCCGAGGTCGAGGACATCTTTAGGAGCGCCGGCCTCTAACCAGGCCGCGCTTATCGACGACAAACAAGGGGAACTTAAGCAATGTTCAAATATAGTCTTTTAGCCGCCGCTTCGTTTCTTGCGCTCGCAGCCGCGCCGGCAATGGCCGAGACGGTGCTGACCGTGAATATCGAGCCGGCGACGACCTGGGTTCGCAACTTCAACCCGTTCAACCAGACCTCGTCGCTGCAGAGCACCACGGATTTCATCTACGAGCCGCTGGTGATCTTCAATACGTTCGACGGCAACAAGCCGAACTATCGCCTGGCCGAAAGCTTCAAGCTGGCGGACGATCTGAAGAGCATCGAGTTCAAGCTGCGCCCCGATCTGAAGTGGTCGGATGGCCAGCCGCTGACCTCCGCGGACGTCAAGTTCACCTATGACTATCTGAAGAAGTTCCCGGCGCTCGACTTTGTCAGTATCTGGAACTTCATCAGCGACGTTCAGGTCGTCGATGCACAGACCATCCGCTTCACGCTGGTCAATCCAAGTTCGCTTGCGGCCGCGCAACTGGCGCAGGTGCCGATCGTTCCGGAACATGTCTGGAAGGATGTCGCCGATCCCGTCACGTTCGCCAACGAAAAGCCCGTCGGCAGCGGCCCGATGACGGAAATCCCGCGCTTCACCGGGCAGACCTATGACCAATGCCGCAATCCGAATTATTGGGATGCCAAGGACCTCAAGATCGACTGCATGCGCTTCCCGCAGCTGGCCGACAACAACCAGATCCTCAACGCGACGGCCGACGGCACGCTCGATTGGGGCGTTTCCTTCCTTCCCGACATCGACAACACCTATGTCGCCAAAGATCCAGAGCATTTCCACTACTGGTATACGCCGAGCAGCATGGTGGCCTTTCTGTTCAACCAGGAAACCGCGAATGCCAACAACAAGAAGGCATTCTCCGACATCAAGTTCCGCCGTGCCGTCAGCATGGCGCTGGACCGCAAGACGATGATCGACACCGCCGGCTATGGCTATCCGACGCTGAACGAAGATCCCTCCGGCCTCGGTGAACTCTACAAGAGCTGGTCCGATCCGTCCGTCGTCGCCGATTTCGGCAAGTACGGCAAGTATGACGCCGATGCCGCCAAGGCGGCGTTAGACCAGGCCGGCTATGTCGACAAGGACGGCGATGGCTTCCGCGACAACCCGGATGGCAGCAAGATTTCCTTCTCGATCATCGTTCCGAATGGCTGGACGGACTGGATCGATACCGTGCAGATCGCCGTCGACAGCC
>JAGWJK010000524.1 GCA_028865845.1 Rhizobiaceae bacterium | reverse complement strand
TCGCCGAAGCGGCCGAGATGATCGAGCCTGGCGACGCCTTTGTCATTCGTACCGGCACAACGCTGAAACAGCCAAAGCCGCCGGAGACTTATCAGGAAGATCCGCATGCCGGCGTTCTGTCGACCGGGCTCGACGCGGCATGCATCGAAATCCTTGGGCAGAGGGACGTGAGCGTTGTCGCGACCGACACGGCAAATGAGCGGCTGCCCGTACCGATCTCCGACCTGTGTCGCGCGCCCGTTCATGTGCTGACGCTGACGATCTACGGCATGCATCTCATTCACAACATGGATCTGGAGGCTCTCGGCGATGCCTGCGCGCGACAGGCAAGAAGCGATTTTCTGTTCATGGTCAGCCCTTTGAAGGTGCCGCACGCGACAGGGTCGCTCGTCGCACCTGTTGCCGTACTGTAAGGGGACGGTGACGCGATGAAGATCCTTCTGGTGGGCGAGGCTGCCAATCACGGTGCGCGCTTGTCGAGCATGCTGGCATTTGAGCATGAAATAACGACAGCGCCTGTTCCCGCTTTGGGCGACGAATCCTTCGTCGAACTGGCGGATGAAGCCGATGTGGTCGTGTCTCTTCGCTTTCCGCGCTTGTCGCGGCCGGCGCAGCGGTTCCGGCTCTTGCAGGTTCCCGGTGCCGGGCTGGACGGCATCGATGTTCACTCGCTGCCGCAAGGGGCCACTGTTTGTAACGTCTTCGAGCATGAGATTCCGATCGCCGAATATGTGTTGATGGCGATGATTCACTCGGCAAGCGCGTTCGATGACATGCGTCGTGCCTTTTCGCCCGGCAATTGGTCGGCCAGCTATCGAGGCCGCGTGCTGCACCGTGAAATCCATGGCCAGACGATCGGGTTGCTCGGCATGGGGCATATCGGTCGCGCGATTGCGCAGCGGGCACGCGCTTTCGGTATGAGGGTTGTTGCCGTGCAGCGAAGCGCTGCCGATCCGCAGGGGCTCGCTGATGTCGTACTTCCGCCGGAACGCCTGACGGAGATGTTGGGCCAATCGGATTACGTCGTGATTGCCTGTCCGCTCACCGACGTAACACGCGGCATGATCGGCGAGGCCGAATTGAATGCCATGTCGGCCTCCTCGATCCTGATCAATATATCCAGAGCGGAGATGATCGGGGAACGGGCACTCTATCAGGCGCTTCTCAATCGCGAGATAGCCGGTGCCTACCTCGATGTCTGGTATTGCTATCCCTCGGCGGCCGAGCCCGATGTCGCGCCCTCGACAATGCCGTTTCATACCCTGCCGAATGCCATCTGCACGCCGCATTCTTCGGCGTGGACGCACGGTTTGATCGAGCGGCGCTACCGCTTCGTCGCCGACAACATCACCCGACTGCGGAATGGGGAGCCTCTGCGGAACCTCGTTCATTCCCCATCACATCAGGAGACCATATCGCAATGAACGAGACCACATCCGCCTTTTCAGTTCCGGATCGCGCCGACGACGTGCCGATCAAGATCACCGGCATCAAGACACTCGTGGTCAACGCCGAAATGCGCAATTGGGTTTTCGTGAAAGTTCTGACCAATCAGGACGGCCTCTACGGATGGGGCGAGGCAAGCCTGAACTGGAAGACCCGCGCCGTGACAGGCGCCGTCGAAGATCTGGAGCCGCTGCTGATCGGTCGCGATCCGCGCGACATCGAACAATGCCTGCGCATCCTCAACAAGCACAGTTATTATCGCCTGGGTATCATTGGCGCGACCGCCATCAGTGGCATCGAACATGCACTTTGGGATATTTTTGGGAAGAGCGTCGGACTGCCGGTCTGGCGGCTCATCGGCGGCAAAGTGCGTGACAGAGTGCGGGTCTACACACATCTCGGATTGGGTGACATGCGTTCCGTCTATGAGACCTTCGACAAGCAGGCTCTGAAGGAACGTGCGTTAGAGGTGGTCGAGAAAGGTTATGATGCGCTCAAGGTGGTCTTCATCCCTTACAGCCATTTTACCGCGGACATTCCCGGCCGACGTCATGTCGGCATGCTGATGGAAACCCTCCGCGAAGCCGTTGGCGACGAGGTGGAGATCATGATCGATTTTCACGGTCGCCCGGCATCGATCAGTGCAGCGCTGCAATTTATCGATGAGTTGGTGCCATATAGGCCGATGTTCTGCGAGGAACCGGTCCAACCCGGTGATACCGAGGCTATGCGGATTATCACGGAGCGTGCAGCCTGCCCGATCGCCACGGGCGAGAGACTGGTTGGCTTCAAGGAATTTGAACCACTTTTTGCGGCGAAAGCTGCGCATATTCTCCAGCCCGATCTCAATCATACCGGCGGCATCCTAGAGGGAAAGCGTATCGCGGCTGCGGCGGAAGCCGCCTTCATGGGCATCGCGCCGCACAATCCGAATGGGCCATTGGCCGGCGTTGCAGCTCTGCATTTTGATGTATCGACGCCCAATTTTGTGATCCAGGAAGAGATGAGCGGAGCCGTTCCCTGGTATGATGAAGTGGTTCAGACACCTTTGCGCCGCACGGGCAGCTATTGGGAAGTTCCGACCGGCCCCGGTTTCGGTGTTGAGATCAACGAAGTGGCAGCGGCTCGCCATCCGTTTAAACCGGAGGTCATCCATACCGCCTCTGCCGTATTGGCGGATGGGACAGTGGTGGACTGGTAAGGGCCGAACGCAGGTAGCGGCGCTGGCTCATCGGCGTTGACGGATGCGGTGGTCGTAGCAGGCCGACACCGCCGGCAATACAGCACCTTACCTGAGATATCGTTGTTCGTTGAGCTTGGTGCTCTTCATGCCCTGGAGACGGAAAACCTCTTCGACTGCAACAATGTCCTTGTGGACGTTCTGGACGCCACCATCGGCGATGATCCGGCGGAATGTCTCCTGCATGGCTGTTGTCGCGGCGCGGATGCCGTAGTTGCCGTAGATCATCATAGCGATATTGCCGAGAGCCTTTACCCGGTCCGCATGAAGATCCGGATAGGCATTCGGCACGATGACCAATGGAACGGACCCACTCCACTTGCGCGAAAAGCTTTCGATCTCTGATGGCTCCGTCTTCTTCGAATGGATGAGGATCAAGTCCGCGCCAGCTTCGACATAGGCTTGAGCTCGGGCCAGAGCCTCGGGCTCGCCGAGGCCGGCGATCAGCGCTTCCGTCCGTGCGATGACAAGGAAGTCCGAATCCTGTCGCGCGGCGACGGCTGCCTCAACCTTGCCCTGGAATTCCTCGACGCGCAGCAGTTCCTGTCGTCCGCCGGGGGCGAGGCTGGTCACCTTCGGAAAAGTCTTGTCCTCGATAACAACGGCGCTGGCGCCTGCCCGCTCATACTCGACGATCGTATGAATAACGTTGATCGCGTTGCCGTAGCCGGTGTCGATGTCGGCGACAATCGGGAGTGAGGAGCGACCGGCGATGGCTCTCAGCATGTCAAGATGCTGGGTCATCGAGATCAGGCTCATATCGGGCAGGCCGTAGAGGGCCGACAGCTCGAAACCGGAGGCCCAAAGTCCGTCGAAACCAGCTTCCTCGGCAAGGATTGCCGACAAGGGACTATGAGACGCCATGATATGGAGAAGGCCGCGTTCGGCGATCTGAGTACGAAGTATTTTTGCCTTTGTCATTGCAGGAAACCTTCAGCGAAGAGCAGCGCATGCCGCTATGATTCGATCGCACGCGCGCTCGAGTTCACTCAGCGACGACGCGTAGGAAATGCGGATATAGGGAGAAGCCATGAATCCGCTGCCCGGGACGACTGCGACGGCAAATTGGTCGAGCAGATACATGGCAAAGTCTGTGTCGGTCGTGATCAATCTGCCATCGGTGGCGCGCCGACCGGGGACGCCTTCGCAAGAGGCGAAGGCATAAAACGCTCCTTCGGGGGTCCGGCAGCGGAGACCGTCGGCCTGGTTCAGCTTGCCAACGACGAGATCCCGACGCTCCCGGAATTCAGCGACGAACCCTGCGATATAGTTCTGGCTCCCAGCAATTGCTTCGATGGCGGCATATTGGGAAATCGAACTCGTGTGCGACGAGGTTTGCCCCTGAATGGTGTTCATCGCCCTGATCAGTGCAACGAGCCCGGCTCCATAGCCGACGCGCCATCCGGTCATCGCGTTGGCTTTCGAGACGCCATTGACGATTAGCGCCCTGTCGAAAAGGTCCGGCGCGACCTGGGCTATGGTCGCAAAGCCAACGTCGTAGACGAGCTTCTCATAGATATCGTCGGCGAGCACATGGATCTGCGGGTGTCGCCGGAGCACCTGTGCCAACTCGCAAAGTTCGGCGGCGGAATAGACCGCCCCGGTTGGATTGGAGGGAGAGTTCAACATCAGCCATTTGGTTCTCGGCGTAATGGCGTCTTCGAGCGCGCGCGGCCGCAATTTGAACCCGTGATAGTCGGAGCACGGCACCACCACCGGAACGCCACCGGCCAG
>JAGWJK010000523.1 GCA_028865845.1 Rhizobiaceae bacterium | reverse complement strand
GAGGGCTGGTTGCAGCCGAGATAGTTCGATAAGGCGGCTGAGAGTATCCATGAGACGATCGCGCTAAGAGATGAGCGTTTGAAGTATTCAACGTATCGACATTTCGAGGCATAGTCCACTCCAACAGCCAAGGCAATCGCGCCCACGCTGAGATCCGAAGGAGATCGTCATGTTGAACTGGAAGGAATATCGCACGCAGTTGCTGGGCCGTGTCGGCGAGATCGCAAAGATCGTGCCGGAAACGATCAAGGGCTATCAGACGCTGTCGGCCGCCGGCAAGTCGACCAACTATCTCGACGCCAAGCAGCGTGAACTGATCGCCCTTGCCGTTGCCGTGACCCTGCGTTGCGACGGTTGTATCGTCGTGCATACGACTGAAGCGAAAAAGGCCGGCGCCACCAAGGAAGAAATCGCCGAAGCGCTTGGCGTCGCCATCGCCATCAATGCCGGTGCTGCCGTCGTCTATTCCGCCCGCGTCATGGATGCCGCCGAAGCCATTGCCAGCTGAGCTTCCAATCGGAAAACAGACATCGATACTGAGGCTCGGTCGCAGCCGGGCCTCCAAAATCTGCTAGGGGATGACGGGCACGACCAGTTCAAAGGCTGCGCCCGCCTCGGTGCTTTCCGCCAGCCGGATCGAACTGCCGTGAGATTTCAGCATGGCCTGCGTGATTTCGAGACCCATGCCGGTGCCACCCGCCTCGCGGCGCGTCGAAAAGAACGGCTGGAAAATCAGATCACGATTGCCCTCGGAAATGCCGGAGCCGTTGTCGGCAACGACGATGATCGCGCGGCTTTTCTCCTGCGATGCGCTGATGCATAGCTGGGTCGCGCCATGTTGAACGGCATTGTCGGCCAGGTGGCTGAAAATGATGGTGCCGGCCTCAAGCGAAAGTGCGAGCCGTCCGGTCGCATCGCCCTCCGCTTTTACGGCCAATTTCGGGAATCGTCTTGCAAGTTCCGTGGCGATCTCCGCGACCGTCGTTTCTCCCGTCACCGTCGGCAGTTCGGCATAGGCAAGCTCACGCAGCCGTTTCAAAAGGCTGTCCAGCCGATCGGCATCGGCAACGATATTGTCGAGGAAATGCCGGCGTTCTTCGGGAGTGATCGGTTTGTCCGCATCATCATCGCGCAGGAGTTCGGCTGCCCCCTTGATCGCGGTCAGGGGCGATTTCAGTTCATGCGATACGTGCGCTGCAAAAGACCGCATATATTCGGTGCGGTCCACCAGTTGCGCGGCAAGATCGAGGAAGCTTTGCGACAGGGTTGCGATTTCCCGCGTGCCGTAGGTCTTGAGCGGTTGGATCGCGGCGCGGCCGCCCCTCCGGATTTCCTCGGTTCGAGCGATCAGCGCGTCGATCGGCGCAGTGACGGTGCGCGTCAGAATGTAAGCGACGGCGAGCGTGATGGCGAAGGCGACCAGAAGCGCGGAAACTTCCACCGGCCCCATCTGGCTGGACGTTCCATCGAGTGCCCGAAACCAGATGACGATTGCCGCCGGTAACGCCAGAACGGCAATCAGCACGGAGAACACGATGAGGCCAAGTTGAGGCCGCCATTTTGTCCGTACCCTGACGCCGTTCATCAGACGCGCTCGCCGAGGTTGGTATTGAATTTGAAGCCGACGCCATGGACGGTGGCGACGATGCCGTCGTGGCCGCCGGCGGAAAATTTTGCCCGGATATTGCGGACGTGGCTGTCGATGGTGCGGTCGGCAACGTAGACACCGGCACCATAGGCGGCCGTCATCAGTTGCTCGCGGCTGAACACCATATCCGGCCGCGCCAGCAATGCGGCCAGGATCGAGAATTCCAGCCCGGTAAGACTGATTTCCATACCGTCGACAGTGACGAGATGCGCGCTGCGGTCCAAACGCACCGAACCGTGGGAGAGGACCATTTCGTAAAGATTGGCGCTGCTTGCCTCGGTGCGTTTCAGGATCGCTTTCACGCGTGCCACGAGTTCACGGGGGCTGAACGGCTTGGTCACGTAGTCGTCGCCGCCGATCTCCAGTCCGACGATCCTGTCGATTTCCTCGTCGCGGGCGGAGAGGAAGAGGATAGGAAGCGCCGAAGTCCTGCGGATCTGCCGGCAGACTTCGAGCCCATCCATCTCGGGCATGCCGGCGTCAAGGATGATGAGATCGATATCGCCGCGACGAAACGCCATCATCGCCTCGACGCCGTTGCGGGCAACGGTGATTGCCATGCCCGCCCGTTCCAATGCGAAGCCGATCACATCGCGAATATGGGGTTCGTCATCGACGATGAGAATGCGCTGCGGCATCTGAGGTCCTGCTAAAGGCGATGGCCGTCACTGTCGCTCGGCGGCGAAGGGGCGCGGCGTCGTTCGGCAATGTAGGTGTCAATCCGGTCGTCACGATAGTTCCAGCTTCGCCAATCGCGCGGCCTGTTTTCGAACTGATAGGCCATCCAAAAGCGCAAATCCATGGCATGCAATTTTTTCGTTCGCCAAGGACTTTCCACCGAGTCGATATAAAGATCGAGCGCCGGAATTGTGGTCGAGCCAAGATCGCAGAGATAGTCGAGGTCGAGCGGAGTGCCTTCGCCGCTCAATTCGAGACTGTATTCGACGTTGAAGCGGGCAATGACGGCAGGGAAATCGACAAAGGCCGATCCGTAAAGCACCACCGTCAATACCGCGAGGTTCATGCCGATCAGCCAGGCATTCGAGCGATCGAGGAGAATGCGCAGCAGAATGAGGGCCAGTCCGATGGCGACGAGCATCATCCAGATGCCGGCCGCGACCCTGAGCTCGGTCAGCGCATAGGTGTCGACATAGAGATCGAGCCGGAATACCGCCGAGATGCAGAGCAGAATGTTCTGGCCGATCCAGAGATAGACCAGCGCGCGGATGAGCCGATCCCGATCGCCTGCGCGGTTCGGCCTGATGGCGCAGAGAACGAAGACGGCTGCCAGCAAGGCGGTGGCGATCAGCGGATAGGCGCCGCGATGAGCATAGCTGGCATGGGTCATGCCATCGGGCAGGGCAGCTCCGCCCCATAGATAGGTAAGGTCCAGCAGCGTCTGCACGGCAAACAACAGATTGAAGATTACGAGCGAACGCAGGATCGCTGCGCGGCCGAACAGCGCGCTTTCCGACGAGACTTCCACAATCGCCGCCTTGGCAATCCGCCGCTTGCGGCGGCGCATGAGCCGCGGACGCAGGAGAGGCCAGGCGAAACCGCAGACAGTCAGCCAGAAGAGGATGCGCACGGGATCGAGGAGCTTGAGCAAGGCGGCAAGATCGATCTTGTCCAGCAATTGTTCGATGATCGGATTGGCGGAACGGAAAAGGGCGACGAAGACGATTGCGGATAGGACGGGGACGACCCAGACGACCACGGTCTGCGAGAGGCGTAGCCGGGCATTTTCATTGTCGCTGCGGCCAGGAAGCCGGAATAGTGCAATGAGAAATCGAAAGGGCGAGATCAATACGAAACGAAGGAGCAGGCTCGGCAGGGCGGCGAGCCTGGACGGCAAAAGTCCCGAGCCGGTGAGGCTCAGGACCGAAAGGCCGAAAAGGCAAAAGAAGAAACCGAGAATTGTCGGCGATTCCACCAGCGGCATGGCGGCTGCGACAGCGGCGCCGAGCCCGGCAAGCAGGGCATGTGGAAGGTAACGGCGTGCCGTGATGACTATGCCAGCCATCAATGCCAAGGCTAAAAGAAACAGATTGATGCCGGGCTGCCGGTTGAAGATCAGAAAATCAGCCAGTGCGATCAGGATCAGCAGCGCAGCCAATACCCGCCCGCCATGCCGCCGGGGTTCCGTCACCGCCGACGCTTCCATTACTTCGGTCATTCACATTCTCCTTGAGACCACCCTCGATGAGCTTGAATGCACGACCGTCAGTCCGGCGCCGGAATGGGGAAGAACAAGTGCGATCCTCCTGCAGCCACCAGCAGTCCTTGCGGAGGCGGTCTGGCAGTCGGATCGATGTTGATGACGTCGGCGTGTCGGTGTTGTGCATGCCGTCAAGATGCCGCCGCCGATTGCAGATTTTGTGCAGAGCCGGAGGAGGATTTCAGGAGAATGCGTCGTTCTGGCCGAGGGTTACCCGGATCAGAGATCGAGTTGCACCGGCTCGGCCTGCTCGCCATCCGTTGCGGCGGGAACGGCGCAGCAGATCAAGGCTTCACCCTTGCCTATGAGTGCGGTGGGTTCTCTCGTATAGGCGACATCGCCGGAAATGATCTGCGTCCGGCAACTGCCGCAATCGCCGACACGGCAGCTGAATTCCGGCTGCAGGCCGCGCGCTTCGGCAAGCTCCAACAGCGTGCCTGAACCGGGTTCCCAGCGAGCTTCCTGGATTGAACGCAGGAACTGGACAGGGACCGGGGTTTCGGCGGGAGTTCCCAAGGGAACGGCAGTCGCTCCGGCCGCAGACTTACGCTTCAGGCC
>JAGWJK010000522.1 GCA_028865845.1 Rhizobiaceae bacterium | reverse complement strand
CAAACTTGCCGATCACCAACCGTTCCCGAACTTCGTGACCGAGATAGGGTGCAAGGATCTGCGCGGTTTCCTCGGGGCGTCCCGAATGGGTGTAGTAGCTGAAATCGCCGACGTCCATGCGCGGATGATCGATAACGTTCTTCAGGTAAACCGTGTCGGAATAGACAGAGCCATCGGGCAAGGTAATCGGATGAATTGCATTTGCATCGAGAAGAGGCATGAAGGACCTTCTTAGCTTTCAGGAAGCCAGGTTTCGTTATATTCCGATCACCTGATTTTATTGGGGCGACGATACTGTCGCCGAGCGGCGAAATCCATCGCGCCGCATTTATCGATCTCATGAATAACATTTATAATCAGGCTCTTGACGCCTGACATACCCGCTCTCGTTCGATATGCGCCGGTGCATAATCCGAAAGCCCCGCCTTCCGCTCTTGCAACGCCGCACCAAGCGCCTATGGTGCTGCGCCTTGCAACAGAATTCGGGAAAACCAGCCAGAATGTCCGCCTTTTCGCGCTTCACGCCGCTGATCAGCGCCCTGCCCTCCACCGTGCCGTTCGTCGGCCCCGAAGCGCTCGAACGCGCGCGCGGCCTGACCGTGAAGGCGCGCATCGGCGCCAACGAAAATGGCTTCGGCCCCGCGCCTTCCGTCGTCGCGGCCATGCGCGAGCAGGCCGGCGATATCTGGAAATACAACGATCCCGAAAATTTCGCGCTGAAGGAAGCCCTTGCGGCCCATCTCGGCGTCAAGGCTGCGAACATCGCCGTCGGCGAAGGCATCGACAGCCTGCTTGGCCTCATCGCCCGCATGATCATCGAGCCGGGCACACCCGTCGTCACCTCGTTCGGCGGTTATCCGACCTTCAACTTCCATGTCGTCGGCTTCGGCGGGCGGCTGGTCACCGTGCCCTATGTCAACGACCGCGAGGATCTCGACGGATTGCTGGAAGCGGTGAAGCGCGAAAACGCGCCGTTGGTCTATTTCGCCAATCCCGACAATCCGATGGGAAGCTGGTGGGATGCCGACAAGATCGTCGCTTTCGCGCGGGCCTTGCCGGAAAACTGCCTGCTGATCCTCGACGAAGCCTATAGCGAGACCGGGCCGGCCAGCTCGCTTCCCGCCATTTCGGCACTGATCGACATGCCGAACGTGCTGCGCACCCGCACTTTCTCCAAGGCTTACGGCCTGGCCGGTGCGCGCGTCGGTTACGTCATCGGCACACCGGAAACGGTGGTTGGCTTCGACAAGATCCGCAATCATTTCGGCATGAACCGTCTGGCAACGGTCGCGGCCATCGCCGCGCTGAAAGACCAGGCCTATCTCGCCGAAGTCGTCGGCAAGATCGCAGAGGCGCGCGAGCACATCGGCATGATCGCCCGCGATAACGGCTTCGTGCCGCTTGCCTCCGCTACCAATTTCGTCGCCGTCGATTGCGGCCGCGACGGCGTCTATGCCCGGGCGATCGTCGACGGGCTGATCCAGCATGGCGTCTTCATCCGCATGCCGGGTGTCGCGCCGCTCAACCGCTGCATTCGCATCAGCGTCGGCCCGAAACATGACCTCGATCTTCTCGCCGAAGCGCTGCCCAAGGTGGTGAAGGCGCTCGACTAGAGCGGTTCAGCTTCTCGCGGAAACTGAGAACCGCTCTATCTTTTTATTTTTTCGCAATTCCGGACGGAAAACCGCAACGCACTTTTCCTGGGATTGCTGTATGACAAACAAGGAAACCGCGCCGGCCTTGTTCCCGGCCGGTCGCGGTTCCATGAGTTCTGACGGCGCATGTTTTGCCCGCGCTCGTTCCCCTCTTTCGAGGTTGTTATTGTTTGAAATCGGATCGGACGCGCTTCAGTGCGTGGTCATCCAGTCGCGAGCGGCGCGCAAGGCCGTTGCGAGCTGCATCTTGGTGAGCGAGGCTGCGACGTCGGCGCGAAGCTCGGCGGCGCGGTCGCTGCCCTTGATGGCGGCGATGTTCAACCATTTGTGGGCGGCAACCAGGTCGACCTCGCGACCCCTGCCGGTCGCGTAGATCACACCCAGTTCGCAGAGGCTTTCTGCGCTGTTCTTGCCGCCCATCATGGCCATTTCAGTCGTCGGTATTTCGAAGCGTGCCATCGGTTCAATCCCTGTTTCAGTCTTTCGTTATCGGCCCTGTTTTTCCGTCTAGGCCCTGCCGTCTATCGCGGCTTATCGGCCCTTCCGGTCGGCGGGTTTGCCCCGCTCGTTTGATGGCTTAACTATCGCAGATGGCTTTCAAAAAACGGCTAAAATGCATGATTAATTCGATGCAAACAAAGTGCAAATGCTTGGTAAACTTGGGATTTTGTTAAACATCGCTTCCCTTGCAAATTAAGGATTTTTGAGCGAGTTTTACCTCTCGTTAAGTTTTGGATTTAAACCCTTCATTCACCATGAAAAACGGTGGCCGCTTGAACCTCGTGAATTTATTGCGCGACAGAAGGGCCGAAAACCATGTGATTTCGCGGGCTAGACATATTTACGTTTACGTTCGCGTTAGATATTTTTGACGCGATCTTGGCCCTATTCGAACTCTGGGGCCAGAAGACTTTCTGGGGAAAAGACACATGATCCGCGCCACCATTCTCGCAGCCGCGCTACTTCTCACCGCCACCGCAGCTTTCGCCGACGAGCCGATCGTCGGCAACTGGAAGACCAAGGCGGGGGATACTGCCGTCATTGCTCCCTGCTCCGACAGCTTCTGCGTGACGTTGAAGACCGGCAAATATGCGGGGCGCCAGATCGGCAAGATGCAGGGCAAGGGCAACGCCTATACCGGCGAGATCACCGATCCCGAGGAGAACAAGACCTATAGCGGTTCCGGCACCGTGAGCGGTAATACCGTGAAGATGCAGGGATGCGTGCTGAAGGTCCTGTGCAAGTCGCAGGTCTGGACCCGCCTGTAACGGAGCTGCCTTTGCTCCTATAGACGAAAGCGGACTATCGCCCACTCCCGAACCAGCCCTGCCGCATGCCTCGACAGAGGCGGTGATACTGTGCGCCCAGCCCGCGTGATCGCGTTTATGCGAACCTGGTAATGTTCATGAACGCCGGATGAACCGGCATCTCAGCACCCGTTCAGCCTGACCATGGCAAAACCATGTCCAGGATAAGGCGCGTAGGGGTGCGTAACATGAACACAATGATCATAGCACGGCGGTTCACCATCATCATGTTGTCTGCCGCAGTGTTTGCAATCACCTTCTCGATGGCGGTCGAGCACGGTGGTCGCAGCGGCGCGCAGTCGCATTTCGGCGCGAGCTTCACCTGCCTGCAGAGCACCAGCGCTTATTGCACAACGGTGCAATAAGGCGGCATTTCTCACCGATTTTTGGAAAACCGGCGACAAAAGAGCTTAAAAATAGCTGCGGAAATTCAGGATTGCTGCTTTCAACGTCGTTTGCTTGTTAAAGACGACACATTATAATAGCTCATGAGCAACCGAATCTCTTCTATTTCACCCAACGACATTTCTTCTCCACCTCCGTTTCAGTCGCGGAGTTTCGATGATCCGGCCAAGGCGGTCGACGCCCTGACCGAGCTTTACGAGCGCAACACCGCCTTCCTGATCAACAGCTTCCAGAAGCTCGCTCAGGGTGCGCCGATCAAGGAACGCTACCGGGCGTTCTACCCTCAGGTCAGCATCGAGACGACCAGCTTCGGCCATGTCGATTCCCGCCTTTCCTACGGTCATGTCACGGCACCGGGCGTTTACACTACGACGATCACGCGGCCGCAGCTTTTCCGGCATTATCTGAAAGAACAGCTGGCGCTGCTGATGAGCAGCCACGCCGTGCCGGTCGTCGTTTCGGAATCGACGACGCCGATCCCGTTGCATTTCGCCTTCGGCGAAGGCGCTCATGTCGAGGCGTCCGCAGCTGCCTTCGACGACATTTCGCTCCGCGATCTTTTCGACACGCCGGATCTCAACACCACCGACGACGAGATTGCCAACGGCGAATATATTCCGCCGCCGGGCCAGCCATCGCCGCTTGCACCGTTCACGGCGCAGCGCATCGACTACTCGCTTGCCCGCCTGTCGCACTATACGGCGACCAGCGCGACGCATTTCCAGAATTTTGTGCTGTTTACGAACTATCAGTTCTATATCGACGAGTTCTGCAAATGGGCGCGGGAACTGATGGCCAAGGGCGGTGATGGCTACACCGCCTTCGTCGAGCCCGGCAATATCATCACGCAGGCGGGTTCCGATCGTCCGGACGGCGATGCGTTGCCGCCGAGACTGCCGCAGATGCCGGCCTACCATCTGAAAAAGAAGGGCCATGCCGGCATCACGATGATCAATATCGGCGTCGGCCCGTCCAATGCCAAGACGATCACCGACCACGTCGCCGTGCTGCGTCCGCATGCCTGGCTGATGCTTGGCCATTGCGCCGGTCTGCGCAACAGCCAG
>JAGWJK010000521.1 GCA_028865845.1 Rhizobiaceae bacterium | reverse complement strand
CGGATGTCCGCCGACGAGGAACCTCGATACCGAAAGCGCCCGATCGCGCTGCGAGACGATGATCGTGAAGGGATGCGGAAGAACGCCGATATCGTGAGCCTGGCTCTCGAAAACATCGACGTCGATATCCGGTGCGGCGAGCACCACGCCGCCCAGTCGCGAGAAATAGGCGCGTTTTCCCAACATCGCCAGGTTTCTAAGCGCCTCCATGACGACGAAGGCCCCCATCGAATGTCCGACGAGAACCACGTCTTTCGCCTTGGTTTCGGCGGCCATTGCGATCGTGTCCGCCAGACCATCCCGTGCGAAAATCGAACTGTCGCGATCAAAGACGTAGAGCGGAATAGCCGCCGCGGACGGCCAGGCATAGGACAGAGGTACCGATTGGACGCCGAAATCATTGACGATCTGCGCTGTGCGATAAAGGCTCTCGCTCACGTTATTGTTATAACCGTGAACGAAGATGAAGATTTCCCGATTCTCCGGCGGAAGCCGGTCAAGTGCCGCGTTCATCTGTTCGATGAATTTGCGGCGTCCGTCGATGGTCGAGGAGGAGACGACGGCGAAATTGCGTTTGGGGTCCGGATTGGGGCCGCCGGTCGACACCGTGCCGACGCGACGGTTGGCGGGGATGCCGATGTCGTATCGGGCGAGATTGAGGGTCAGCGATCGCTGCGCGGAATAGGGTTGTTGGGCATTTCCGGTTTGTTGCCGGCTTGTCGCCAGGAAGATCGGTACCTGCGAGGAAAAATCACTTGCGGCGAAATTGCCGCCAAATCCGGTATTTGCCCTTGGTCCTCCGCATGCGGTCAGAATGGCGACGATACAGAGGGATATCAACAGCCGCATTGTCCACACTGTCATTACGCACTCGCGAGAAGATGATCACTTTTCAAAAATCTTCGGCCGGCTTTTGGACCGGTATCAGACGCGGCCGAGGAATGCTGCGAACGCGGCGCTGGCAAAGCGCCGATGCGTTTCCGCCATTAGCTTTGCAACTATACCCGATATTGGAAGACGCCCTGATGAAATACGCGACGACTGTAGGCCGACAAGCGGATTTGAAAGCCCCATGCACGATCTCCCTGCCAAAATTGGAGAGCTGTATTCGCAACTAACTGGAGATTTTTCTTGTTTTAGCGAGTGCACAATAATCCGGTAGGGTGCTATTTACAAGCAGCGTCCGGCACGCATCGAGCGCGGCTTTTCGGGCTGCCATTTCACGAAGAAAATCGATGATTGCAGAGCGGAAAGCCCTTTACGAGATCATGAATGATCCGGCTCGTCGACGGGCGCAGGTGGTCTTTTGGGAATGAGGTTGGGCTGGTGATGTCCGGCATGCCCACTGGAGATCAGTCGCATCGCCCCCGCCAGCAACAGGATCGAAACAGGCAAGACCAAAGCGTTCCACTGCAGCATCTCGTTGGTTTCGGCGACCAGCGTTGCGAAATGGACAACGAGATAGAGAATAATCATCTGGATGAAGAGGTTTTTGAGTTCCGCGACACTGTCGATGATCATCCAGCTGGGCAGTGCAGCCCGTTGTTCCGGTGACAGATCGACGAGGAAGCCGAGAGCGATGGCGCAGCCGAAGATGACGAGGACGATGGCAAACAGCAGTTTGTCCGTCGCCCGCATGACGGCGGCAATGACGGCAAGGTCGGGATCAGTTCTCACATAGGCGAAGGCATGCCATAGTGTGAGCAGGCCTTCCCAGAACATCAAACCCGCGGCGGCGATGACACCTATGGATGCAATTGCCATGACGAAGCGTAACTTCAGCAGGATGTTTATCATGTTCTCTCCGATCGAGCGTCGAGCTTCCGAATTACTTTAGACATAAATCAAAGGCTGCTGGTAGCTTTCCGCACGAAGTGCGTGATGTCCTGTGGCAGATACGACCGATAAGCCCCCGGCCAATGAAGCGCGCGTGACCCACGCCCATCATAATGAGGTAATCGATATGGATGCCAGCCATTCAATTCTCCTCAAACTTGTGACCGCGCTGCTGCTCGGCACGCTGATCGGTGCTGAACGGCATTTGAAGCAACGAAACTCAAATCTGGTCACGCATGCACTGGTTGCCCTCGGCGCTGCATCCTATGCGTCGCTGCCGAGCGCCATGGGCTTCGAATTCGATTTGCGAATGGGCGCTCAAGTCATCACTGGCATCGGTTTCCTCGGCGCCGGCCTCATCATCCGCGACGGCACCAACATCAAGGGTTTAAGCACGGCTGCGACGGTCTGGAGCACCGGCGCGGTGGGCGTCTTTGCCGGCTACGGGCAGCTTTTGCTTGCTGTCGAGGCGGCTATCTTCATCGTTGCCTTCAACTACACGCTTCCGAAGCTTGGAAGGTATATCGAAGCCTGGTCGGCAATCGCACCGGAGCAAGAGCGCATCTACGACATAAAACTCAAATGCCCGATGGAGCACGAAATCGCGATCAGGGCGGCGTTGCTCCAGTCTTTGAACGCCAGTAAACTTCAGTTCCGTTCGATAAAAAGCCGCCTCGACGATGCACATGAGAGCATGGAAATCGAAGCGATCATTTTCAGCAAAAGCGACGAGGATGGCGTTGTCGAACAACTCGTCGCCCAGCTCAGCTTGAGAGCGAACGTCGAGGAAACGAGCTGGTCGAAAACGAACGACGACTCCAGCTGAGACATCGGCGCCACGCCTTTTCGCAGGAAAAAGCATCAAAGGGAAGCTGT
Organism: Rhizobiaceae bacterium; assembly: GCA_028865845.1. Lineage (GTDB taxonomy): Bacteria > Pseudomonadota > Alphaproteobacteria > Rhizobiales > Rhizobiaceae > Rhizobium. The sequence goes on along the minus strand of JAGWJK010000521.1, from coordinate 1,720 downwards.
GAAAAAAGTGGAAGGATCTACCTCTGGAAGAACCCCTGGGTAGCTCTATTTGAAAATGCTTCACACCAAGGAGGGAACCAATGTCTGAACTGATCGTACTTGGCTTTGATGAGCCGGATGAAGCGGATACGATACTCAACCGGCTTGTGGCGCTCGAAAAAGAGTACCTGATCGACCTTGAGGATGCGGTCGTTGCAGTTCGCGACAACGCCGGAAAGGTTCGCCTCAAACAGAGCGTGAATCTGGCGACGACCGCAGCCACGCGCGGCGGCCTGTCGGGTGCGCTCTGGGGATCTCTGGTGGGGCTGCTGTTTATGAACCCCCTCGCCGGCATGATCGTCGGCGGCGCCTTCGGGGCGGGGTCCGGCGCTCTTGCTGGCTCGGTTGTCGACTACGGCATCGATGACAACCTCATCAAACATCTGGCCGAGACCATTCCCGTCAACAGCTCCGCCCTCTTCCTGTTGGTGCGCAAAGCCCAGCCGGAAAAAGTCCTTGCAGAGTTCAAGGATATGCGGGCGCGCATCGTGCGGACGTCGCTGTCGCCTGAGCAGGAAGCGAAACTGCAGACCGCGCTTTCTCGCGGCGGGACCTCCGAAACCGCTGCGCCGGCAGGATCTTAACGGCCGGCCCTAAGCCGGCATCGCCGAGCTCCAAATAGAACCGAGAGAGTCATTAACAAGGCTTGCTGATTTTAACGACTGGCAGTAGTAGTTGATCATATACTAATTGCCGCTGCAGACTGCTTCCATACGCCTTGGGTTGAGAAATTATCTCGGTTCTGTTGGAGACTGGTCGATGAATGTTGTGCGACGTCGAGTTCCGCCGGCATGCGTGATGATAGTGTTGGCCGCCTTGATGTGCGCGCCTCAGAATGCGACCGCCCAGGATGGTCCATCCGTCGGCGTCTTCAGCGTCCCGGTCCAAGACGTATCTCCAAAACATGAATTTGTCGGCCGCGTGGAAGCGGTCAATGCCGTCGATATCCGTTCGCGGATCGAGGGTTTTCTGGACCAGCGTCTTTTTAACGAAGGCCAGCTGGTCAAGAAAGATCAGGATCTTTTCCTGATGGACAAGCGGTCGCTGGAAATATCGCTGGAGGATGCGAAGGCAGCACTTGCGAGCGCACAGGCAAGCCTGGCTGATGCTCAGCGACAAGTCGCCCGAAATCAATCGCTTAGTAGCCAGACGGTATCTCGTGCGACCTTGGAGCAAAGCCAGACCGCGGTTGAGACCGGACAGGCAAATCTGCTCTCGGCACAAGCGCGCGTAGACCAGGCCGAGCTCAATCTCAGCTATACCCGAATAACCTCACCCATCGATGGCCGCATCGGGGCGGCCGAACTATCGGTTGGAAGCTTCGTCAGCGGCAGTTCGACGACGCTTGCCCGCGTTGTCGAGATGGATCCGATCCGTGTCGTCTTCTCCGTCAGCGACCGGTCGATCCTGGAGCTTCGCGCGGCCGCCGGCGATATCGGCAAGGAGGAACTCGCCAGCCGCTACCAGCCCACCCTTCGGCTTTCGAACGGGCAACCGTACAAGGAGCCGGGGAAGATCGAATTCTTCGGTAATGAGATTGATCCAGCGACGGGAACGCTCGCGATCCGGACGCTGTTCCCCAATCCGGATGCGCTGCTCATCCCGGGCCAGTTCGTCACCGTCGTCGTATCGGAGGCGGAAAAGACGCTACGTCCGGTTGTACCATTAGGTGCGGTACAGC
>JAGWJK010000520.1 GCA_028865845.1 Rhizobiaceae bacterium | reverse complement strand
AGCAACAGCTCGTCGATGAGACGCACGGGAAAGCGACCACCGATCAGGATCGCGTCCGGATCGATGATCAAGCCGATGTGCATGACTGCCTCGGCGATATGGACGCTCACCTGCCGCAACCACTGCGTCACCAGCGCCTTGCCATGGCTATCCAGGGCCAAAAGATGTTTCGGTTCCGAGGCCTCGACGCCATGCTGGCGCAAAAACTCGTAGAGAATGAACAGGGAAACGATCTTGCCGAGCGGCTGCACGCCCGCGCTTCCCGGACCTAGCCCGGTCGGCAGCCAGCCGATTTCACCACCCATCTTGGCAACACCCCCGTGCTGCTGACCATCGAGAACAAGCCCACCGCCGAGACAGGCGCTCGCTAGAATGTAGAAGAACGTCCGGCTTTCCCGGCCGAGACCGAATTGCAGCTCGCCGGCAGCCGCCGCATTGGCATCGTTATCGATGAAAACGGGATGGCGCGTCAGCTTGGACAGCGCTTCAGGAATGTCGAAATCCGTCCAGGCATGATACGCCTCCGGAAAACCGATGACGGGCACTTCGCCGAGCCAGTCTGGTATGGCGATGCCAATGCCGGCAAAGCGCGTCTCATCAATGATCTTCTTGTGCCGAAAGCCCGCGAGGGCCTCCTTCATCAGCCGCACAAACTGATCCGGCAGCATGAAGCGGCTTTCGTGATGGACGCGGCCGCGCACCGCGCCGGTCGCGTCCATGGCGACGATCGTCAGATGATCGCGGTCAATGTTGGCGCCGACGGAGAAACAACCGGACGGGTTGATCTCCAACTCGATCGCCGGCTGGCCGCGCAAGCCTTGGCGCCGCCGCGCCTCCATCACCAGGCCTTCATCGATCAGCTTCTCGGCGATGCGGGCGATCGCCTGTTTGGTCAATCCGGACTGACGCGCGATTTCCGTCCGGGAGATGGGCGCGCCGCGATGAATGGCGCGAAGCACCACACCCCTGTTGTGGAGTGCCGCCTGCTCTCCGTTCGATCCGGCAAGGTCGGCGGCTCCCCCATTTTTGGCTTCGGCGTTCATCGTGTCCAGAACTTGGTTTCCTCCGTTCTTCTACTCCGGCCGCGCTACAAGGCGCAACCGTCACACCCGCTTCATCTTCCAGCTTCTGACCTCGAACGGCAGGATATCCGGGCCTGCGGGGCGCCCATCCGGCTCTTCCATGAGGTTGACGGACTCTCCGAGCTGCCAGCCACTAGCCGGTACGATATCGAGCGATCCGCGTCGACCGGCCGGTTCATATACGCGCAGAATCAGGCCATCCCCTTCTTCCGCCGGCTTGATCGCCGACAGCGCCACCGGCGTACCGGTGATCGCAATCGGTGACAGCACGGTCTCGGCGAGGCCGGAAGCGCTTGTCGCCACCAGCGGCTGATTGAGATCGTCGGCCTGCTCGCGGACTCCGCCGGAATGCCATTCGCCAGAATGCGGATAGAGCGAATAGGTGAAACGCTGTTCGCCCTCATCCGCCATCGGATCGGGATAGATCGGGCCGCGCACCAGGCTGATGCCGAGCACGTTGCCGCGCGCACTATGGCCGTATTTCGCATCGTTCAGCAGGGCGACACCGAAATCCGGCTCGCTGAGGTCGATGAAACGGTGGGCGACGGCTTCGAACATCGCCGCGTCCCAGCTCGTATTGGTATGCGTCGGGCGGCTGACGACACCATAAGCGCATTCGAAGGTCGCGGTACGCGCCCGGGTCGCGACCGGGTTTAGCGCGCGTAACAGGGCACGGCGATCATGCCAGTCGATATGCGTCTCGATGTCCAACCGCTTGGCATTCGCGGCCAGCACATAGTGCTGCACGATGGTGGAATCGCGGTATCGATGGGTGACCTTGATGGAGGCGCGATGCGGACCGCGTTCGATGAGTTCGATGCTTTCCGGCTTGTCGAGCCGGACACCCTTTTCCGGATAGTCAGCGTCAATATCCCAGGCATCCCAGTTGCGTGGCTTGTCGACCGGGTAGACCCAAAGCTGGTTTGCCGTCTCCGCTAGAGCTTCGCGGCCCGTTGCCTTGTGAATAAGGCTCTGAACAGCACCGTCAGCACCGATGGTGACGGCAAGATGAGCGTTCTCCAGCCGGTTCGCGTCGGCGCGCAGTCCGTCGGCTGGCTTGATCGTGCTCCGATCAAACACCTGCACCGAGAGGGGCGCGACGATATCGGCAGTGGCAACAACAGTGCCGTCATCGACACGTGCCGTCAGCGGCCTCGCATCGAGCGAGGGATTCGCAACGACAAGAGCCTCGGCAACCCCACCCTTCGGGAGCACTGAAGCGATAGCATGCATCGCCTCCGTCTGGCTCGCTCGCGCATGGTCGATGACAGCGGAGAGCTCACGTTCGGAATCCTGATAGACCTCGCGAATGCTGGATCCCGGCAGGATATCGTGGAATTCGTTTTTCAACGTGACACGCCAATCTGCTTCGAGGCTCTGCGGTGCCGGACCGCCGGCCATATGCGCCATCGATGCCAGTGTCTCTGCGGTGATCAACGCCCGTTCGGCCCTGCGATGCAGCCGCTTGACGCCGCTCTGCGATGTCAACGTCGCGCGGTGCAGTTCGAGATAGATTTCGCCGGACCAGGCGGGAAGCCGCTTTTCCTTTGCCGTCCTATGCGCACTGGTAAAGAAGTCGGAGACCGTGCCCCAACGCGCCTTCGGGATGGCCGGAAATGCGCGCAACTGCACTTCGCGCTCGACCATTTCAGGCGTCACGCCACCGCCGCCATCGCCGTAGCCGACGGCCAGCAGCGACGTATCGTGGACGGTCTTCTGGCGGAAATTCTTCCAGGTCGGCATGAAGCAATCCGGCTGGACGAAGCCGTTGTAGCCGAGCATCGGATTGTCGAAGGCATGCGCCAGTACGCGACTTCCGTCGAGCCCTTCCCACCAGAACAGATCGTACGGGAACCTGTTCGTCTCGCTCCAATTGACCTTGGTGGTGAAGAAACTCTCGATGCCGCCCTGGCGCAGCAGTTGCGGCAGGGCGCCGGAGAAACCGAAGCAGTCGGGCAGCCAGCACACCGTGTGGCGGGCGCCGAAGGTCTTTTCGAAATAACGCTGGCCGTAGAGAATCTGCCGCACCAGGCTTTCGCCCGTCGGCATGATGGTGTCCGGCTCGACCCACATGCCGCCGACCGTCTCCCAATTGCCGGCAGCTACTTTCTCCTTGATCCGGGCGAAGAGAGCCGGATCATCGGTTTCGATCTCGGCATAATATTGCGCGGTCGACTGGTTGAAGCGGAAATCGGAGGAACGGTCCATCAGCGACAGGGCCGTATGGAACGTCCGGCGCATCTTGCGGCGCGTCTCGCCGTAAGGCCAAAGCCAGGCAAGATCGATGTGGGCATGTCCCGTCAGTAGCAGTTCGCCGTTCTGCGGATAGCGCTCCCGGAGCGCCTCCAACCGTGCCAGTAGGCCGTCATAGGCTGCAACGACCGTGGCGCGCTCGTCCTCGGAAAGACTGGCCGGGTTGTCTTGAAGCTCCGGCAATTCCCAGATCTTCTGCTGCCACTCGGCGTTCGCCGTGCGCGACACGTAGGGCGCCGTCGCCGACGGCCAATCCAGGCTGCGCAATGCGACCTCCGAGGCGTCCAGCAGATGCGCGACGACATCATGATCGCCGAGTGCTTCGATCGCCTCTACGATCTGCCGCAGCAAGAGGTTCAGCCGATGGACGGGAACGTCGAGCCACACAAGTTGGGCGCGATTAAGCTTCGGCTGACGGTTCGGCTCTCCGAACGGGAAACGCGCGACGCTGTCCGTGGCGATCGAGATCTCGCGACCCTTGAGCGGGAACTCCTGGTGGAAGGGGTCGAGCCCGAAGCTTTCCGTCTCCCCTCCTTCGAACGTCAGCGTGATCAGGCTTTCGCCGCCAAGATCGAGCTGCAGGCGGCTATCCTCCAGGGGCCAATCCGCCGGCACGGCCGCCTTCGACGCGAAATGCACGACGCCTTTGCGATGCGGCCAGGCCTGGCCGATGGCGATATCTTCGCCCTCGAAAGTCCAATTGCCGATCGTAAGCGTGGCGCGCTCGCGCCAATGGCTGATTTCAGCGATACGTACCTTGAGGCGGTCGAGGCGTTGGGCGATGGTCAGATGCATGGCATGTCCTACGAGGTTTGATATCAGCCCTTGACCGCGCCGGCGGTCATGGCTTCCAGAATAAGGCGTTGCAAGGCGAGGAAGGCGATGATGGCCGGCACCACCGAGATCAGGCAGGCGGCGGCTAGAAGCTGGATCGAGCTGTCGTTGCTTGAGCCGGCATAGTTGAAGATACCGACGGCGACCGGCGTCATGTTCTCCTGCGTAATCAGCAGGAATGGAACGAGGAACTGCGACCACCCTGCGATCACGGTGATGATGAACACCGAGGCGACGACGGGCGAAGACAGCGGCACGATGATGCGCCA
>JAGWJK010000519.1 GCA_028865845.1 Rhizobiaceae bacterium | reverse complement strand
GCCGGCTTCATCGGTTCTCCCGGGATGAACTTCATCAATGGCAGGCTCAGCGATTCCGGACCGTTGGAGTTCATTGCGGAGGGAGGCGCGAGATTGCCGGTTCCTGAGAGCGTGGCGGCGGCAAGGGGGCGGGATCTGGTCTACGGCATCCGTCCTGAACACCTGATCATCAATCAAGGTGGCGCGAGCGCGACCGTGACCGTGATCGAGCCGACCGGAGCGGAGACGCAGATCACGGCCACGCTCGGATCATCGCCAATCGTCGCGACCATCAGAGACCGGCTTGATCTTCGCGCGGGCGACAGCTTTCTCCTGAAGCCTGATCTTACGAAATCGCATCTGTTCGACGCGAAAACCGGAAAGCGGATTTCATTCGATTGATGCGGAATTTCAGCATCCGCTTGGACCAGCCTTGTTGGCCCGATTGCTTGCCGGCGTCCTAATAATCGTTCGCCGGCCACCCGTCTTAACAGCTTGTTTTCTTTCCCTGCCTAGAAACCCGGCGGGGAATACGGATAGCTGTGGTTACCGGGAAGAACATGTCGAGTTCAAATAATTTCACTGCATGGGCGATCGATCGCGCCGAGCAGATCGTCTCCGCGCAGGGACTGGATCTGCTGCGGTCCGCCTCTGACAATCCAAAATGGACGACGGATCAATGCGTGGTGCGATTGACCATGGCGATCATCGAGGCACTGATCGAATCCCGCAATTTCACCGCGCGGGATGCCGAGGATCGACATGTGAATTGATAAGGATTGGCGCGAAGATCGACGTCTACTAAGACGAGGTCGATCACAAATTCGCGAGAAAATTCCTAATTCTCACACCGGAAACTTCGTTCAGTTGACGTTCAGCCAAGCTTCCCAATTCTCCCACGGGACTGCGAAGCAGTGCTCGCCGCAGAGAAGTGGATTAAGAACATGAAGCGATACGAAATCATCGATGGCCTGCGCGGCTATTTCCTGGTCTTCATGCTCATCAACCATCTCGTCTTCGTCGGCGGCTACTGGATGCTGTTCATCAATCACAACCAGCTCGCTTTCGTCGAGGACGCGCAGGGCTTCGTCTTCCTCTCCGGTCTGCTTGTCGGCATGGTATACAGCCGCAAGATGGCCAAGAAAGGCTACGAACAGGCCTGCCAGCAGATCTGGGATCGCGCCTTCGAGATCTACCGTTATGCGATCGGCATCGTGATGGTGGTGCTGGCCGCGCAGATCGTGCTGCCCGATGCCTATCGGATCTGGCACGATTGGCTTGGTTACACGACCTTCGACGACCCGCTGCGGCTGGCGGCAATCGGCACGCTGCTTTTCCAGCCGACCTTCATGGATATCCTGCCGCAATATGTGATCTACATGATCTTCGCGCCGCCGATCATCTGGCTCTGCATGCGCGGCAAATGGGCCTATGTCGCCGTTGCCTCGCTGATCCTGTGGATGGCAGGTCAGCTTGGCCTGCAGCGGGCGGCGACGGACTTCGTCAACGGCTGGGTCCTGGGCGGTGATGACCAGGGCATTCGCGTCAGCTTCAACCTATTCGGCTGGCAGATCGTCTTTTTTTCGGGGCTCGTCGCCGGCGTTCTGACCGCCAACCGGACGATCGACTGGACGACGATCTTCCGGCCCGAGGCGACACTTATCCCGAAGCTTTGCCTGATGGTGTGCCTGTTCTTTTTGCCGTTGAGGATCGCCTCCGCACACGAGCTTCTGCCGCAAATCGTGCTCGACAAATTTGCGACGATGGAGATCCGCTCTGATTTCGGTCCGGTCTACCTGTTGAATTTTCCGGCAGTTGCGTTCGGCCTCGTCTGGCTTTTGATCGCAGGGCCGCGACATAGCAATATCTATGTCCGCCGGGTTGCCGCCGGCCTCACCTGGCTGTTCTCGCTAAGCTTCCTCAGGCTGCTTGGCCGACACTCCCTCCATGTCTATGTCTGGCATGTGATCATCGTCTACGCGGTCTTCTATATCGACCAACAGACGCCCGAGTTTTCACAGGTTACAAAGACGCTGATTGCGCTGCTGTCGATCGTGCTGCTGTCGATACCCGCGCTATGGCGCGAACGCGATCGGCTGATTGGTGGACCGCCGCCAAAATTCGCCAACGGATAGCCATTTCCTCTTCCGTTCCAACCGCAACAAAACGCGCCTTTCTCACCCGCATCGTTCAACGAGTCCCGGCACCTACGCGAGCCGCTTCGCCATACCTCTGTGCAGCCGATGGTAAAACATGACTGTGCGGCTCAAATTGCCGCATTGAGCATGTCCGATGAATGGGGTACCACCTTATCCGCAATGGGGCGATGGGGATGGCGGTGAGGCAGAAACTCTCCGGAACGACACAGTGGATGGTGCGCATCTTGAGCGCCGTCGCATTGTTGTTGGTCGGCTTTGCCCACGAGCCACTGACTGCTTCGGCCGATGAGCTGACGCCAGCCCAGCTTGCCCAATATCGACTTCCCGATGGCACGCTTCCGGTCTTTTGCGTCACCTACAAGGACGCGAACGGCAAGGAGCACAGCAAGACCCATGCGCCGGGTTGCGAGGCATGCCGGATTTCGTCCGCTGTGCTTCTTCCCACGCCGCCCATGGATGTATGCGAACGCCTTGCCTTTATCGGCCGGAATATTCGCGCCCCTAAGGTCGAAGCTTTTCATCGCCAGCTCTACCCGCCGAACAGTGGCCCTCGCGCGCCCCCTCTCTTTAAGACCGTTGCCTGAGCCTGCGTTACGGGCCGATCGCCGACGCACACGGTAATCGGTAGCCGGAGATACGCGAGACCGATCGCGCCGGCTGCGGGTGGTTTGTCTTCATGCTGAAAATTGTGATGCCGGCCCAACTGTGCCGGTACCGCGTATGTATCGGCATGAGGCGATAATCGGCAGGTCCGGTCCCCCTGCGGGCGAGAATTCCCCGTACCGCCACCAATCCCTGATCCTTTTCTCGAATTCCCGCTCGGTCGAATTCCGGACGGGCACGACGGCGCCCCGGACGGGCCGCCAAACTCACCGCGCGCTTGCGCGCAAACCACCAAGGAGAAACCAATGTCCAACACCAAGAAGATCTTCGTTATCGCAGCTGCTGTCGGCTTTGCATCCGTCGGCCAAGCCTTTGCTCACGCCCATCTCAAGGCGTCGGTGCCCGCCGCTGACAGCTCCGTGCAGCAGGCCCCTTCGGAACTCGATCTGACCTTTACCGAGGCGCTTAACCTCAAATTCAGCGGGATCAAGGTGACGGGACCAACGAAGGCGGAGGTGAAGACCGGCACAGCGAGCCTGATGGACGGCGACACCGTCCTGATGGTCCCGGTCACCGACAAGCTGACGCCCGGCACATACACCGTCGATTGGCACGCGCTTTCCACGGATGGCCACAAGACGGACGGCACGTACAGCTTTACCGTCAAGTAAATTCCGCCTTCCTTGGCGGCAAATACCCAGCCGCCAAGGAAGCTTGGGTCTAAGTACCTGACTGCCTCGCGTGTTTCTTCAGGCCGCGGACTCCGCCCCAGGTGCAGCCGGACGCGAACAACAATGCGCCGAGCGATGCGATCACGCTCGGCCCATGAGCGGGAATATCGAGCCAGTTGGGCGATATGACATCGGCGGAATTGAATGTCTCGGCGCTGAACTGACAGCTGATCAGGGCCATGCCGTTGAGGACCATTTCTTCATCGATCTGCGAAACGAGCTGTTCGGCCCGCTTGGCTTCTGCCGGCATGGTCCGCATCTGCAGCAGAACCATTTTCACGGCGGCAAGATAGGCGTGCGAACACTCGTTAAACGGACTGGTTTCATCGCTTATGCTTCCAGGCATGACACCCCACATGCATACTGTGTTCTGAAGCTGCGAAAAATTAAGAACGCGCCTGAATTCCTCGTTGGTGTCGAGCGCGGATAGAGCCAGGTTCATGATATTTCGCTGATGGGAAGCGATGATTGCCATCTCGCCATGGCCGATGCTCGGTATGGGGATTCCCGCATTGCTGCCGCTTGGACGAAAGCTGTGCGCCTGCGCGGTGGCAACCCCGGCGAAGAGTGCCAGGCACACAACGGCAACACGAAAGACCTGCCCCGTGATCGTCATCGCGCTTCCTTTCAAGATCAACCCCGTCTCGTTCGCCGTCTTCAGCGAGTCTCATCGCCGTACTGTCGAAGCGCCGCCGCCTTGCAGCAACCTTTTGGAATAGAATGCCAAAGGTCAAGAAAAAATGGGGCGGAGTGTCAGGCGACAGACGGCAGCTACGCCCTGCGCCCCGAAGCATCGCCGCCAGAAAATACGGAACTCCGAACAATGTCGCGAGGATTCCCGCGGGAACCTGATCCGGAAAGAGGATGTTCCGGCCGATCCGGTCAGCCGCGACAATATGCGGAACCAGAAGGCCCCAAAAACTCGACAGGCCGACATTGAAGGTCCCCGCGCAGACAAAATGGGAA
>JAGWJK010000518.1 GCA_028865845.1 Rhizobiaceae bacterium | reverse complement strand
TCCGGCTTCTGATCCAGCAGGTCCACGATGTCATGCTTCGGCGATTGCCGAGCCCGGAAGAACCGTACAAGATTCTTATGATGCTCGACGAATTCTACCAGTTCGAGCGCCTTCCCGAGATCGTCAAACGGGCGCCACTGGTTGCCGGTTACGGGCTGACCATCGCACTCGTTGCCCAGAACATTCCGCAGATCGATGAGCGTTACGGCCAAAAGACGCGGGATGCCTTGATCGGCAACATGGACATCAAGCTGTTCATCGCCGTTGGCGACGAGACCACCGCGCGCTTTGTCTCGGCTCACCTCGGCCGGAAATACGAGGAGCGGGAAGGGTGGGGGCGCAATCGAGGGGTCCTGACCTCGAAGACACCTTCCCAGGGCCGCTTCGAGCTGGTTCCGCTTATGGATCCCGATGCGGTCCAGCGCCTCGACGACGAGAAGACCATCCTGCAGATTCGCAGCGGCTATGGCGCCATCCTCAAAAAGCTGAATTTCTACACGCAGGATCGGTTTATCGCCCGACGCCGGCAGGTGGAGCCCTATGCCAGGGACCTCTCCATTCCCGAGATAGTGCTGCAACCGGAATGGCCGTTGTTCGAGGCAAGGCCCAAGGCCGCGGAGTCTGCAAAAGCGGAGCAGGTGACGCAGTCCGGGACCGTCAGTCCTGACCATGACGCCATCGTCCTGGCACGGGCGCGCGGCGTCTTTTCCGATCCCGCCAGCCTCATGCATGCCCATAGACAGGCGATCACGGCGACCGACGATCAGGCGATCGCCGATCTACTGTTCCGGCTGCGAACCGCGCCCGAGACGATCGGCCCATTGCATGGCAATCGGAACAGGCTCGACGCCAAGGGGCGGCGAGCGCGCACCACAGCCCTCGATGCGGTGTGGCCCCTGCGCGGCGCGATCACTGCCGCCCGCTGGGCCACGATTGCCGCCCGCCTCGAACGGACCGCGAATGGGGCGGAGCTATTCTTCTCTCCGGGCACGCCGCTGCCCCCGGCACCGGTCGGCGGAGAAGACGAAGACGACGAGAACAATAGGCTCGAACTCTTCTTCCGGGATGGAAGCGCCGTCCTCACCGAGATCGAAGAGCTTGTGGATGATGACATTGCTGCCCGCCGTCCGGCAGATGCCGGCGCATTGACGCGCGCCCTCGTCAGTCTGCGCACCGGCTTCGAACAATCGATGAGCGAACCACAAGAAGTCGACGAATTGCGGATCGCTGATGTTGCGGCTGCCAGGCAAACCCTCTGATGGGGCCATCTGATCGGAGTTGGAAGGAAAAAATCACGCGCCGTTACCGGATCGATGGGATCGAGTTCGCCGAGGATGCGCCGGAGATGGCAAACGCACTCGCCGACACCTTTGCCCGCAAGCTCCGTCCGCTCTGCCTTTGCAGGCCCGACGGCGTTCCAATGTATATCGCCCGCTTCGACGGACAGCACCTCGTCAAGCGCATGCCGTCTTCCGGAGGGAGCCACGATCCCTCCTGTGCCGCCTATCAGCCTCCGCATGAGCTTTCCGGCCTGGGTCCCCTTATAGGCGATGCGATCCGCATCGATGAAGAAAACGGTGTGGCGGCGTTGCGGCTGGATTTTTCGCTGGCGAAGACCGGCGCGCGATCAGCACCCGCGGTGGAGGCCTCGGCCTCCGATACCGTAAAGAATATCAGCAAGCGGCTCTCATTGCGCGCCCTGCTTCATTATCTCTGGCAGGAGGGCGAGTTGACCGAATGGACGGCCGCCTGGGCCGGCAAGCGGGGTTGGGGCAGGGTGCGCACCAGTCTGATGGAGGCCGCCCAACGCATGACCGTGAGCAGCGGTTCGCTCTCCGAAGTTCTGTTCGTCCCGGAAGTGTTCCATCCAGAGGACAAATCGGCAATCGCCGCACGCCGGGCGACCACTCTGGCTGTGCTCGCCAAGAGCGGGACCGGAAAGCGCAAACTCATGGTGCTGGTCGGCGAGGTAAAGGAGTTTGCCGAGGCCCGCAGCGGCCGTCGTCTCATCGTCAAGCACATGCCTGATTATCCGCTGGTGATTGAGGAATGGAAATGGAAGCGGTTGGAAACGACCTTTGCGACCGAGTTTGCTTTTTGGAATGCCGATCCGGCCCTTCATCTCGTTACCATCCTGACTTTTGGGCCCAATGCGGCAGGTCTTGTGGTCATCGAAGAAATGGCACTCCTGATCACCACAGAGAACTGGATCCCCTTCGAGACTGCGCACGAACGGCAACTACTGGAACGGCTCGCCCGCCTGCGCCGCAAAAGCGTGAAAGGTCTGCGCTTCAATCTGTCTCCCGACAAGCCGGTGGTCAGCGTCACCCTGCCGGAGCCACGGCCAGATCCGGTTGCCATGTTCATCCTGCCGGCGGATGCCGATGAGGCTTACGAGGTAGCACTTGCCGGGATGATCGAGGCGCGGCCGGAGATGCGGGCATGGATCTGGCATGTGGGTGAGGGAGACATACCGAAGCTACCGTGGGGACATCCCCGCTTCAAGCTTTCTGTAGAGCGGCCAGCTTTGCACTTTAAATTGGTCGGAAACGCACTCCAAATCAGTCGCGCTTGCCGCCCGGGTCAGATGTCCCTTTTCCTCAGGCTCTTTGTCTTTCCAGAGTGTTGTTCCCCATCGGCCCACAGACGTGTCGCAATGGTGGCAAGCCGTGCCTTGGTATCGTCGCAGATGGCTCGTGCGAGAAGACTCGCAATGTTGCGATATATTTGCTATATGGAAGCAATGATATATCAAAACTAGGACGCGTGATGGCTGCGACACCTCTGTCCCATATGGAAAACCGCCGGAAGCCTCATGGGCCGCACACAGACCCGCATGGCACACATATGCTCTATGCATCTGACGACATTGCTGTATCCGCCCTGACGGCAGGCTCTGTTCATATTAACGTATCCATCAATGCCGATCCAGCCGACGTGGACAAATGGCGAGCGATTGTCGAATCCGATAACATGGCGACTGCAGTGCGCCTGACGACCACGCAGGTCAGCAATAAGGTGCCCGGCGCCCTTCGGGAAGCCATGAAAGCGGCCTTTGTCGCTGTGTTCGCCAAGCGCTTCTCCGGAGAAATCGACAAGGTGGTCGACGCCTATCGGGTCATGCTTCGCGAAAGTTTGGCGAGAGGCAACGACGCCGATTTGCAAGCTGCGCTCAACCGCGCTCGGCTGCAGGAAAAGATCCTCGCCAGCACCTCGATGGTTGATCAGGCGCAGGCGTGCGAGCTGCTCGGGCTGTCGGGAGCGAACCCTTCCGCAACGATGAAGCGCAAGGAGGAGAAGCGCGAAATCCTGCGCTTCACAATCGACGGCCGCGTCTTTTATCCGTTGTTCCAGTTCGATGTCGAGGGACGCCGCGTCTTCCCAACGATGGCAAAACTGGTTGCGCTGAAACCCGAGACTTGGAGCGACTTTCGCCTGCTGCACTGGCTGACGCGGCCGCATCTCGATTTCGGGACCGCGCCCGCCGAAAAGCTTGGTGTGGAAGACGCAGAGGTGGTTGCGGCATTCAAACGCGAGATCGTGCCCGCGGAGCATGGTTGATGCGCTTCGATCTTACGATTCCCGATCCGTCCATGATGCGGATCGGGAAAGAAGTCTATGTTCTGCTCGCCGCGGGTACTGAACTGCATCGCATTCATCCCTCGGTGTACAAGGCTGAACAGTTCAATCCCACGGCTGCCGGCGATGCCCGTTTCTCGCCGATCCAAGATGTGGGTGGAGCCATCATTCCGACTATCTATGCGGCACAGACATTCGAGTGCGCCGCTTGCGAAATCATCCTGCGCTGCCCCGATACGCTGCGCATCGATCCGAAGACCGGGTTGCCGACCTTCCAGATCGTCTTTCCGGCTGATTTCAAGGCTTATGGCCACAGCATCGTCAAAACCATGGCAGAGCTCAGTCTCGTTGACCTCACCAATGCCGGGCAGCGGAAGATCGGCGTCAACCAAAATGCTCTCTTGGCTGGACCGCGAAGCACTTATCCGGCAACACGAGCCTGGGCGGAACGCATCCACGCGACCTGTCCAAAAGCGCAGGGCATTTACTACAGCTCGGCCCAATTTGGCCCCGACTTCGCAACCGTGCTTTTCGGCGACCGTGTGCCAGCCGGCGTTCTTGACCCGGTTTCGAGCCGGTCCGTGGCTGACGCTGCGTGCCACTCGGAAATTCGTTCTCTAGCGAACAGCCTGTCGATTGAGTATGAGGACCTATAGGGTGGATCTTAACGTCCAGACGCAAGAGGAATGTCGCAATACTTCGTTACATCATATGTCAAAGCTGATTAGACGCGCGACGCTGTCAGCCAGTTAGAAACGCGACACTGGCTCTGACGGTCAGCCCCCGATCCGCCCGGCTGGTCCGGGTTGAAAGGGCGGAGCGGGGGCGGGTGAGGGACACCGCTTCGGCTTTAGCTTTGA
>JAGWJK010000517.1 GCA_028865845.1 Rhizobiaceae bacterium | reverse complement strand
AGTTGCGACTTCCGCCGAACCCTATGTGGAACCCCTTGTCCTCCCGCAAAATCTCACCGAAGCAATACTACGCGAGCGACTGGCCGAATTCGGTCACAGTGTGAATTTTTCCCACGAGCTTGTAGCCTTCGACCAGAACGCCGACGGCGTCGCCGCGACCTGTCGTCTCGCGGACCGGGAGCTGCGGATCGGGTCGAAATTCCTGGTGGGCGCCGACGGTGCGCGCAGCTTCGTGCGGCAGGCGCTCGCCATCGGCTTTCCGGGAGAGACGTTGCCGAACCGGGCGCTCGTCGCCGACGTCGCCGTCGATGGTCTTTCCAGCGACGTCTGGCATCTCTGGAATGCCAGCTCGTCACGACAGATCAGTCTTTGCGCGCTTGCCGGAACGGACTTCTTCCGGCTGCAGGCGGTCTTACCGCTCGAGGGCGACGTGGATCTCTCCCAGGCGGGGCTAACCGGCATGATTACCGACCGCACGGGCAGGCGCGATATCGTCGTGGGAGAGGTTTTCTGGAATTCGGCCTACGGCATGCATACCCGGCTGGCGGAACGATATCGGGTCGGCAGGGTGCTCCTCGTCGGTGACGCCGCCCATATTCATCCGCCGACAGGAGGCCAGGGGTTAAACACCGGCATCCAGGACGCACTCAATCTGGGCTGGAAGCTTGCGATGACGCTTGCGGGCGCGCCACCCTTCGTCCTCGATAGCTATGAAGCGGAACGTCGGCCAGTTGCCGCCTCGGTTCTCGATCTTTCGAAGTCTCTTTTGCGGAAGGCGACGGAGAAGGGCGACATCCGGCGCGGCAGAGAGACCCTTCAGCTCGATCTCGGCTATCGCCAATCCGTCCTGTCTCTAAACGCGCTGGACAGAAACTTCCATCTGAGTGCAGGCGATCGCGCTCCGGACGCGATCTATCGCACGAGGTCAGGCCAGCGCGTCCGCTTATTCGATCTGTTCCAGGGGGCGCATTGGACGCTGCTCTGCTACCGCCCCTCTGACGAAGAATTGCCACCCTCGCACGACCGGCTGGTGGTCCAGATCGTGGGCGAAGACGATCTCGACATCAGAGACAATTATGACCTCGACCCCGGCGACTGTGTGCTGGTTCGGCCGGACGGCTACGTCGCCGCGCTTGTCGCCGAAAACCATCGCGACGCTCTGCACCACATGCTGGACGATCTCGGCCTCGCCGCGAGCTGAAACTGAAAATCGATTGCTATCAAGGAGACATACTTGGAAAACGTTCTGATATGGGATTTCGAAGGCACCTTGGCCGTACGACCGGGGCGCTTCGCCGGGGCATTGGCCGACGCGGCGAAGATCGTCGATCCGGGTTTCTCAGGTTCGACCGCGGCGCTGAGGCCTCTCTTGTCGCCAGCATTCCCTTGGCATTCCAAAGAGCTTCGGCACGATCGCACCGGGAGCGCGGATGCCTGGTGGGCGGAAATCGAGAGCTACTCGAAGGAGGCGCTGAAGCAGTTCGGATTCTCGAATGCGAGCGCAGAAAAGGCAGCCGGGCTCGCACGATCGACATATCTGGATATTGCCGGATGGAAGCTGATCGACGGCGCCCTCAAGACGCTCGGAACCCTATCTGGATGTGGATGGATCCATATTATCATGTCGAATTTTGCCCCCGAACTCGACGAGATTGTGGATGGGCTTGGGCTTTCGCCGCTGATCGCCATGTCTTTCTCCTCTGCCCGTATTGGTCTCGAGAAACCCCATGAAGGCTTTTTCAGGCATGTTTTCGAACAGCTCGGTGAGTCCCGTGCCGTCTGGATGATTGGCGATAACGTTCATGCCGACATTCAGGGTGCTCGCACTGTCGGTTTGAAGAGTGTACTCGTTTGGAAGCCTTCTGATGAGGCTGACCATGCGGTTTCGGCGCTGCCTCAGGTTGTCGACGTTGTCGGTTGCCCGCGTTTGCGTTGACTACTATTTGGCTCTGGTCTGTAAGTGTTGGTTTCCACGTGGAAACCGACAGCATATCCTCGCGGACTCCTTGGAAGGCGAGGCAAGGGAGGTGGCGTCGGTTCTCGCGGCGGTTGCTTGGGAGGTTCGCGCCAGAGGACAGGGCAAGGGCGGCCGGAACACGGAATTCCTGCTGGCGTTCGCACTCGCCATCGATGGATTGACGGGGATCTCCGCAGTCGCTGCGGATACGGACGGGATAGACGGGTCGGAGGACAATGCAGGGGCTTTTGCCGACGGCGCCTCCGTGTCGCGAATGCGCGCGGCCGGGATAGGTCCGCGGCAAGCGCTTGCAGACAACGACGTTGGTGCCGTCGGCTGCCAACATACATGCGCCACAAGGTCGTAGCATTCGCGACCAGGATATGCCCGCGATGTGCCCCGGGCCTAGCGCTGCGGCGAGGGCGAGTTCTATCTCGGTGGCGAGCGACGCGATCGGCTGCAAGGGTTGCAAATCTCGGTGGAAATTTGGAGTGATCTGTGCCGCTGAATCACTCTTAGTTTGGTTGCTGGAGGCTTGAGATGTTATCCGAGCTCCTATTTTTCCTTGCTAATCTGGAATAAACATCCACAAATGCAAGGATGATCAAGCGCAGAATTCACCGGAGACGTGTCGGCCGATATGGTGGCGGATTGTGGCGCCAGCTACGTGATTATTGGTCATTCTGAGCGTCGTGCTGGACGTGGCGAGACGGACGACATCGTCCGGCGTAAGGCTCTTCAGGCGGTCCGGGCAGGTCTTCGGGTGATCGTCTGCGTAGGTGAAATCCACGATGAGCGACGCCAGGGGCGAACGCTTGGGTCAGCTAGGTCAGTTCAGGTGACCAATCAACGAAAGATTCAGCAGAGCCTGCATGACCTCTCGCCGACCTCAGCCGCATTTTGGCATGCACTTACTTTCGGCTTCTCGTTTCAATCGGCCGCGATTTCGATTTCAAATGGTCACATCTTGACTTTCAATCGGTCGTCGCCATAGTTTCAAGTAGTCATTAAAGGAATGAAGGTGTGGCGCTTTATCCAAGGCTCGTCGAGCAACGCATCGCGGATGCCATGTCAGACACGCGAGTCGTGCTGATCGTAGGTCCCAGACAATCAGGAAAAACGACGCTGGCCAAGATGATGGCCAATGAGGGGATGGAGTATTATACGCTGGACAATGCGACGACCCTGGATGCCGCGCGACAGGATCCAGTTGGCTTTGTGAGGCGTATGGATCGCGCTATCATCGATGAAATTCAGCGCGCTCCCGAACTGTTGTTGGCCATCAAGGAAAGCGTAGACATCGACCAGCGCCCAGGGCGTTTCCTCCTGACCGGTTCAGCCAATCTCATGACGCTGCCACGTGTGTCAGACTCGCTTGCAGGGCGCATGGAGGTAGTTCGATTGCTGCCGCTGGCGCAAAGCGAGATCAGAACCGCTGGCAGCAGCTTCCTGCGTGAAGCATTTCAAAACGAAGCCAAGGCGGGAGCGCCATTTGTCGGAGACGACCTTATGGCTGCAGTTCTGGCTGGCGGATATCCCGAAGCATTGGGCCGCAAAACCTTGAGTCGGAGACAGGATTGGTATGCGGACTATATCCAGGCGATCGTCCAACGAGACGTTCGCGATGTCGCGCAAATAGAGCAGATTGCTCAAATGCCGCGCCTGTTACGCATTCTGGCAGAGCATTCGGGACAACTCGTGAATTATTCCGGAATTGGCTCAGCCATCGGGATGAACCACATCACCACGCAAAAATATGTCGGGATCTTCGAGAGCTTGTTCCTCGCTCACACCGTACAGCCGTGGTTTTCCAACAAACTGAAACGTCTCACGAAGACACCAAAATTACATTTCCTCGATTCCGGTCTTCTCGCATCCCTTCGTGATCTCTCTCTCGACCGCCTCCGCAGCGACAGAGTTCAGTTCGGGGCGCTGCTGGAGACATTCGTTTTTGGCGAGATACTTAAACTCGCCAGCGGCGAACAAACCCGATTGGAGTTTTCGCATTTTCGGGACAAGCAGCAGAACGAAGTCGATATCGTGATCGAAGATAGGAGAGGGCGGATCGTTGGTATCGAGATAAAAGCGGCAGCATCCGTCTCGAGTTCCGATTTTTCGGGATTGCGAATTTTGGCCGAAGCATCCGGAGAAAGGTTTGTTTCGGGCATGGTTTTATATGACCATCATAAGGTTATCCCTTTCGGAGACCGTTTATCCGCTGTTCCGATATCGGCATTGTGGCGCTAACGCGTGAGAAATTCGCTTCAGTCTCCAGCCGAGCAGTCCTAGAACTTCGACGATTCGATAACAAATCGACCGCAGGTTCGAACATGATCAAGAGCAAAAATAAGCTTCCACGTAGGTTATCCATCCGAGTTATAGATCTGGAACTGAACTCTATCTCCAACCCAAACAGATTCTGAATAGCAGATTGGGGTTCCATTCTTGTCGACGTCAACTTTCTGCCTACAGAGAACCCAACGAGA
>JAGWJK010000516.1 GCA_028865845.1 Rhizobiaceae bacterium | reverse complement strand
TCCCTGTGCGCTCGTCGGTCGCAAGGACCAAGGACCGAGTGGGCGTAGTATTCTCGGGAAAGCCTGACAGCCAAGTGTCGAGGCCCATCCCGAAAATTTTCCCGAAATGCGGATGCCAATCGGGCCCGGGAACTACAGCGGCGGCTTTTTCTGGCGAACCATCGGTGAGGCCGAATAATTTCTGCAAATAGAT
Source organism: Rhizobiaceae bacterium (assembly GCA_028865845.1). Lineage (GTDB taxonomy): Bacteria > Pseudomonadota > Alphaproteobacteria > Rhizobiales > Rhizobiaceae > Rhizobium. The sequence goes on along the minus strand of JAGWJK010000516.1, from coordinate 4,251 downwards.
GTAAAGATTTTGGGGTCTCATAGGTTGTTACAAGGCGTCCTTTACTGGGCGATGATGATATAGCGACTGCACACTAGCACCGGTTAAATCCAACCGAAACCGGACTCGCCCGATCGTACATCTGTCATGGTGTTGGAGTGGCACATCTTGGCTGCGGCCGTGGCTGCATTGCGAGCAAACTCGATCGGAGCGCCGGAAGCGACGCGCGTGCATGAAGCCGTAAGGCTCAATCTGATCCGCGTTCGCCGCGGAATCCGCAGATCGCGCCATAATCCGGCGCCTCTTTTATGCTCGCCTCAACAGGAGGCGACGGACGAGCAATCCCACCACGCATATCAGGCACCCCGGAAGTCACCTTGCCTCTCAAGATTTGGGTTGCTGTGTTTGTGGCGCTAGCGGAGGGTCGCGGTGCAGAGTCATTCCGGTTGTAGAGCCCCGCCTTACTTCTCGGCATGATTGTTTGAGCGGGCTCGACTGTGTCATCCAAGCGAAGCCATGGTTTGGTCGATGATCGTTGTACAATCCTGTTTCATCACGCCCATCTTTCTATGCTGTTGAAGGGAATAGGCTTTCTTGATCTGGATGCGATCCTGGGGGGTGTCGAGGGTTCTGCCGAGCACGATCGAGGATCTGACGTGCCTCTGGTGTTGCGAGTTTTGAACGGCTGAAGATCCATGGGCCGTCTGGCAACGGGTGGGCTCCCTCGATCTCGCCGGCCTCGGCCGCCAGACGTAGCGTCTTTGGCGTGATGCCGAGCAACTTCGCCGCACCTCCCAGATTAAGCCACGGCTCGATCCCGTCGAGCTTGGGACGGAAGACTGGGATCTTGCGATATGATCTCAGCGCGGTGACCCGCTCCCGCGTCCAGCGATTGCCGTTGCCGGTCGTCAGTCCGTTGCGATTGAGGACACCGGCAATCACGTCGTCATTGGCAATCAGAACGAGCTGTCGCACAGCGTCGACGATGTCGTCGGGAGTCGCGTTTCTTTGCCCGCGGCGCCGCTTTGGCAGGCGCAGCTCGGTATGGACCCCGCCAACCCAATGAATGACAAGGACGATCTCGGAGGCGACATCATCGAGATCGGCGACCACTTCATGGATAAGCGTGCGAACGATGCGTTTCTTCAGCCTTGCATCGGTCGACGGTGCCGTCCAGACGGCACGAAGGTTCCCGGCAAGCGCGGCTATCTGCGATGCGGATATGGAGATCGGCTGCGGCGCAACTGTCCGGTGTTTGGCAACCTTGGCTTCGATCTCGCCTACGCGAGCGAGCGCCTTATTCCAGCGCGCTTCGAGCTCGGACGCCACCAGCCTGTTCTCCGGATCAGCCGCGTCGTATTGCCGGAATGCCCGGTCGGCGGCATAGCGCGCTGCCTCGAGGTCGCGCAGCAGGGCATCCTGAACCTGGTCGCGTTGGCTGGCCATATTACGTTCCGCCTCGACGGCGGCGGCAATGGCTCCTGGTTCGACCACGCCGAGCAGCGCCTCTTCAATCGCGTCATCGACCCTCAGACCGCCGAATGCAATGCAGCGGGGCTCGCCATTATCGAGCAGGCCACGCCAGCAAGAATATCGCGGAATGTTATGATTGCTTCCGGTGTAACGAACGGTCAGCTTCCGACCGCACTTCTTGCAACGGAAAAGGCCGGCAAGCAGAGCGTCGCCATGCTTCGGCGCTCCGTGATGGCGGCTGGCTGGCACATTGTCGCTGACCATCTTGCGGATCTCCTCCGCCCGTTCCCAACTGACGTAACCTTCATGTGCATTCGGGATCAGCGCCAGCCATTCATCACGCGTTTTGCGTCGAATTCCAGACTGGCCATCGTATCGGGGCACGGAGCGACTCTTACCATAAGCGTAGGCGCCACCGTAGATCGGGTTCGCAATCATCCGGTGGATGCTGGCATAATTTGGCCTGCGCCAGATGATGTCACCATTGGTATACCTGACTGGCAGGTCCAGGCCTTGCTCAAGGAACCATAGCAAGGCCTGCCGGGCACTGCCGAGTTCGGCAACCTTGTTGAAGACGAGTGCAACAGCCTCTTGGATCCGTCGGTCGGGATCCTTCTCGATCCTGTCACCGGCCTTTACGAAGCCGGCCGGAACAGCGACGACGAGTTCACCGCGGCGAGCCTTCTCATAGCGGGCGGAAAGGGAGCGCTGACGCAAAAGGTCGAGCTCATACTCGTTGAGGCTGCCCTTCAAACCCAAGAGCAGCCGGTCATTGCCCTGGCGGGGCGCATAGACGGCTTCCTGGTCGACCAGGACGGTATCGACAACCCGGCACATCTCGATGAGTTGCTGCCAATCTCGGCTGTTGCGGGCGAAGCGCGATACCTCACGCGCGGCCACGGCGCCAACCTTTCCAAGGCAGACTTCCGCCACCATGCGGTCAAATCCAGCACGGGTCACCCCGCCGGCGGCTGAACGACCAAGGTCGTCATCCACCGTCTCAATGTGTGACCATCCGAGCGCTACCAACCGGTCGCGCATGGCGTATTGAAGGGCGCTGCTTTCGCGATTGTGCAGGACCTGATGAGCCGAAGACTGCCGAACATAGAGGATGGCCTTCCGCTCCAGATGGTGCGGTCCGATCTTCTCATGCATCATGACTGGCCTCCTTCTGTCGGGAGGCGATTGCACCGTTCGCGTGGTCGACGAACAACCGCACGATGAGTGCCGTCAGCGCCTGGCGTGTCTCCTCCGGCAACTCCGGCCATTGCGGCGTCCCTGCTGTCTTCCCCCGGTGCGGGACCGAGAACAGATCGAACTGATATGTCATGGACTGGCGGGGCATGGACATCTCTCCGACTCGTTTCGTGAGAGATCAATGCTGCGCCCATTACCGCAGATTGCGATGAGGCATCAGCGTCCTTCAGCAATCTTGCCAAAGTATGCAGGCTCGCGAGATCGACGTGCGGGACCGGCAGGCTGCGCCAGCAGCCACTCACAGAACGGTCGAACATCCACGACGGGACTTCAAGAAGTCGATCAGAAGAAGAACCAGAAAGGCTGCAGCGGAAAATATCCGTCCCTTTGGACAGTGCCTCATGGACGTGAACGAGCCGCCCAGACCAGGGATGCCACGGATATAAAAGCTCGCGAACCTCGGTCCCGTGGGTGTTCTGTCGTCGTGTTGTACAACGAGTTTCGACCCCACGGTGCGATCGGCAACAAGATACCGATCTCACCGATAAATCCGGGAAGCGCCGCCAGCCCGCTTCCCTGAGATACGCCTGAAAACTCTATCATCCTGGGTCCAGAAAGCCGGGGCGGTTCATAGACGGCGGGGCTCTGGTCAATTCTGGAGGAAATTCGGAGTGGCAGGTCAGTCGGCCTCCGTAATTTCAGCTGTGCACACCACACCGACATCAACATTGCGCGACGCTATCGAGGTCGCCGTGCCATCGGACTTGACGGTTCAGCTTGACCACCATCGACCGGTTCGGCTCCGCGACCTATCCAAGGGAAACATCGTCATCAAGATAGAAGCGCACCCGGCTGCTGGGGTAACTCATCTGCGAAAGATAGCAGGGCGCTTTCGATCCATCCAAGATGATCGAGACGGTTTCGAGAACATATTCGTTCTGCTCGATTTCCAGTATCTGTTCCTCGAGCAATGTCGGCGGTCGCGCGCTCAATCTAAGGGTGGATCTGTGCAACCCGCGCCATCCCATCTCTTCGAGTAGAGCGGTGAATGAGAGGATCTGGCTCGACCGCAGCAAGTCTTCGCAGACCTCCGTGACCCCTGGCAGCCCGGACTGGGCGAATATGTTTTCCCCTACCCCGATCTCGCGGCCGCCGACCGCGGTTGCGACGCGCACCGAAGTCGTCGGACCGCCGACAGCGATCCCTAAGACATGGCTCTCATGGGCTGAGGCCTCACGTCGGTCAACGCCCAGGATGCGGCGGTAGCCTTGGACATTTGCCGCGCGAAGGTTCTGATCGAGGAATATCCTTCCGCCGAGACGGAAATCGAACGGCGTATCGGTCACGAACGAACCTCTGCCCTGTTCGATGCGCAGGACACCTTGATCCCGCAAAGCGCTCAGCGCGCGGCGCATAGTCTGCCGCGCGACACCATAGTCCTTTGCCATCTCCGTGTCAGGCGGAAGCCTCTGGCCAGGCGAATAGGTTCCCCCGCGAATTTCGCGGGCAAGGCGATCGTGTACCTCCCGCCAAAGACTGACCCCGCTCTCTTCCGACCTAGCCATTCATGATCCTGTAATTCATCGCTTTTGCTCCCTCTAG
>JAGWJK010000515.1 GCA_028865845.1 Rhizobiaceae bacterium | reverse complement strand
CATCCAGTTCGGCATCCACGAAGAAACGCTGACCGAGGAATTCCTCCTCGTCGTGCACGCCATGACGGGCGAAGAAAGCGCAGTTCTGAAGTGTGATGGTGTAGATCATATCGCTTACGACGTCCTTCCGCCCAATCTTGCCCGTGTCTTAAGGATAGCATCGGCAACCGCCAGGGCATCCCTGTTGATTGCGACATTGTGCACCCGAAAAACTCCGGCACCCTGCAAACGCAATATGGCGCTGGTCGCGGCCGTGGCCACGTCCCGATCCGGCGCGTCACGGCCGGTAACCGCGCCGATGAAACGCTTGCGCGAGGTGCCGGCCAGCAACGGTAATTCGAAGCGCAAAAGCGCCGTGAAGCGCGCCATTAATTCGAGATTCTCTTCGTGATCCTTGGCGAAGCCAAAGCCGGGATCAAGCACGATATGCTGCCTGCCGACACCGGCCGCATCGGCAATCTCCAGCGAGCGGCTGAGAAACAGCACCTGATCGTCGATGACGTCATCGAGCTTCTGCCGTTCACGACCGGTATGCATGATGCAGAGCCCGGCTCCCGTCTGGGCGGCCAGATCCGCAATCTCAGGCTCTCGCTGCAGGCCGAACACGTCATTGACGATGTGTGCGCCGGTGCCGATCGCGAGCCGCGCGGTATCGGCGCGATAGGTGTCGACGGAGATCAGCGCGTCGGTTTTCCCGCGCAGGGCCTCGATGACGGGCAAAATCCGGCCCTGCTCTTCGGTACCGCTGATCGATTCAGCGCCAGGCTTGGTCGATTCGCCACCGATATCGATGATGTGGGCGCCTTCCGCCACGCAGGCAAGCGCGTGCGCGACCGCCGTATCGACAGCTTCGTAGTGGCCGCCGTCGGAAAACGAATCAGGCGTTACATTGACGATCGCCATGATGACGCTATGCTCGCCGACGTCGATGCTGCGCCCATGCGCCACATGCCAGCTTTGGCTGCGAAGCTCCGTCACGAACCATCCATCCCGTTGAAAATGAAAAAACCCCGCGCCTGATATTGCGCTCGCTGTGGCTATGCCGCAAGCTTCATCGAAGTTCAACCTGGTAGCAACACGAATGCCGCATGCCTCCCGTCACATCCGTGTTCCGCTTGCGCTTTTGCTTCTGTTCGGGATTTCCGGAACCGCCGACGCCACGGTGGTCGTGCGCAAATCCTTTTCCTATTTCGATATCAAGGGCGACAGCGCCGATGCGCTCGATGCGGCTTTGAATGCGCGCGGTCCGATCGCCATGGGGTCCAGCAGCCATCATCCGGGCGCGACGAAGATCCGCTTCGGCGGCAATGCGAGCTACACCGAGAGCAACGGTCGCTGCTATATCTCGGGCGTCAAGGTCACGCTGGATACGGAAATCATCCTGCCGCGCTGGCGCGACCGCAGGCATGCAAGCCACGAATTGTCGCTGATCTGGGATACGCTCTCCGCCGACATCCGCCGCCACGAAGAGAGGCACGCGGAGATTGCACGCGAACACGCGCAGCGAATGGAAAAAGCCATTCTCGCTTTGCCACCGGCGAAGGATTGCGACACCCTGCAGGCCAAGGCAACTGAGGTAACGACGAGAGAAACGCAGTTGCACGACGAAGATCAGGCGCGCTTCGACAAGATCGAGGCAATCAATTTCCAGAGCCGCATGCAGCGGCTGATGACCTACCGGCGCCAGCAGCTGAACGGCGAGTGATTAGCCCTCACTTCCGGTATTTTCCGCAAAATCGAGCCTAAAACTCATCAATCTGTGTGAAAACTGCCACTATAGCTGTGAATCTTACATTTTCATGTCTGTTAGAACTTTACGGGAATCTAAAATGGGTTCTTCCTATTCATGTCGCATTCGCCCGCTTCGAACGGGTTTGGTCCGAAAGCCGAAGCCGGTTTTCGCACAGGTTGGTTAGAGTTCCTGCGTTCGGCGGGATCGTTTGTCTCCGCCGCGCAGTCGAGTTCCAGAGTTACTTAGGTGCCAGCGTTCTCCTGGCGCGTCTTGAAACCGCAGGTGTTTCCTCCCTTGCCTGTCGGTGATGCGCCCGCCTCGCCTCGCTCGCTGCGACAAGCTGAGCGAGGCTTCTTTTTTGTGCTCTCCGCACTGCCATCTGCTCTTGTCCAAACGCCGCAGCGACGCTTTCCGCGCCGACTGCGCTTGCGTGGGATCGCAAAAAATTCCAAACATTGAATTCGGAATCGCTTTCCGCGAAGACTGTCTTTGGTCCACGGGTCGCATGACAATTCAAGGAATTGCACACGTTGTTATGCGACTGCTCGTGGCCGTTGCCGGCCTCGTGTTCGGCCTGGTGTTATTTTGGGCGTGGGTCACTTTCACGCCGTCGCTGGATCGCATCTGCGATCCCAGCAACGACTGTCCCATTTATTTCGCCTGGCCCGAACCAGTCGGCTTCCTGGTCATGTGGGGACCTGTCGGCGCTTTTGCGGTCGTCAATGCCATCGCATGGAACCGCTGGACGCTTCGACAATGGGCATCGACATCCCTGTTGACGATCGTTGCCACCATCTGCGTCTACACCATCGTGGAAATCGTCGATCTCATTCCGATCGACAACGACCGATACCATCAACCCGGCATCGGCACGGCGCCATAAAGCGCCGACCTGCCGGTCAGCGCGTTGCCCGCAAGTGTCCCCAGAGGAACGAGATCAGCTTAGGCCTGACGCTCCGGCACGTGGACGACCAGGCCGTCCAGCGCCTGCGTCAGCTTGATCTGACAGGATAGCCGCGAATTCGGGCGAACGTCGAAGGCGAAGTCGAGCATGTCTTCTTCCATCGCCTCCGGTCCGCCGACCTTCTCGACCCACTCTTCATCCACGTAGACATGACAGGTGGCACAGGCGCAGGCGCCGCCACATTCGGCTTCGATGCCGGGCACCGAATTACGCACGGCGTTTTCCATCACTGTGGAACCTTCGTCCGCATTGAGGTCAAAACGAGTGCCGTCGAAGGCGACGATGGTCAGTTTGGTCATGTGAATGAATTCCGGTAATCGTGATTGAAGGATGATCCGGAATTTTTCTTCCATCAATTCTAGAAGGCAGTCAACATTTGCGCCGCCAAAATGGTCCGGACCGCCCTGCCTCGCGCGGCTCGGACGCGCAAAGGCATGGTCATGATCAGGCTCCCAGCTCTCCGAAATCGGCCGGGAGCTATCCGGCTCGAGCCGATCAGCGCGACAGCTTCAGGATGAAGTTTTCAGCCTCGATGATCGAGGTGATGACGGCTGCCATTCGGGCCGCATCGCTAACGTCGCTTTCCAGTGCCTCGGCGGCATCGGCCACCTTGAAGGCGCCGACGGCACCTGCGGCACCCTTCAGCCGGTGCGAGGCAGCGCAGGCGCGCTTGCCGTCGCCGCTGCTGATTTCCTGCAGACAGGACCGAGCCTGCCGCGCAAACATCTGAAGCACCTCGACTTCCAGGGCCTTGTCGCCCATCGTCTGCTTTGCCAGATGAACCAGATCGATCGCCCTTTCCCGTGAAGGCGCAATCCCGCGCGCATTGTCCGGGGCTTCGAATGCGATATTCAATGCTGCCATGTGCCAACTCTCCCGTCTTCTATTTTTGGACCGTATTGATCGGAGTTGCCTCATGCTTGAGGCTTCGGCGTGGCTATCGAGTTAAATTTCGGCACATTCGGGGCGGAAATCTCCCGATATGGTTAACGCGCGTTAAACATGGCTAAATTATTAGTTTTTCAGCAAGAAACGGAGAGGAAAGGTGTTAACAACGCCTTAACGACCCCTGCTCCGCATGGTGGAAATAATTGTCACGCTTTGGGGAATGTGTCACTACGGTACTGCTGGATAGGGCTAATGGCACATGCCTTTGCCCTTAGAGTGGATAATGGTAATGTTTTCATACCATCCGTTTGAAAAGGCGTTTATCCACTCTGAAATGTAATGGGAAATCCACCTCGGCTTTTGTCGAAGGCGGATGACCACGGGAGGCAGGTTTCGTCTTTTCCGGACTTTGGCGGATTTCCGGATCAGACACGGCAGGCCCGGATCGAGTCGTAACGAGGCGTAACCGTATGGCGAACAAAAAGTACATCGAATCGATCGAAGACAAGGCCTTCCAGGCCTTGGATGAAGCTCTGCAGATCGATTTCAGTGACGAGAGCTTGGAACCTCGCCGCGCTTCCACGTCTGACGCCCCGGAGGGACGAGTGTCTGAGCCATCGAATTCGCCTGGAAAACAGCCTCTGGATGATGCAGCCCGCAGAGCAGCCGCTGCACGCAGTGCCTCCGCCACGCCAACCGCTCGCTCGAACGAAGCGCCAAAGAGCCCGGTATTCGCGCCGGCTAATGACGCCAACCGCGCCAGCTCGGCCAGCATCCTGAAATCCATCGACGCCGGATCGCAGAGCCGCGCAGTGCGCAACGCCACGATTTTCTCGCTGTTCTGGATCATCGGCGGCATC
>JAGWJK010000514.1 GCA_028865845.1 Rhizobiaceae bacterium | reverse complement strand
ATATTATCTCGCCATCAATACCGGCTTCCCGAACCGCTATGACGCGGCAAACGGCCGGAGCGGCGCAAACCTGATGATCCACGGCGCCTGCTCGTCATCGGGTTGCTATTCCATGACCGACCAGCAGGTGCTGGAAATCTATGCCTTCGCGCGCGACGCCTTCAAGGGCGGCCAGAAGGCGATCCAGCTCGAAGCCTATCCCTTCCGCATGACTGCGGAAAACATGGTCAAGCACCGTCTCAGCCCCAACATCGACTTCTGGAAGATGCTGAAGACCGGTTACGACAATTTCGAAGTGACGAAGCGGCCGCCAGAAGTCGAGGTCTGCGAGAAGAAATACGTCTTCAACCAGCAGGGCAGCGGCCCCTTCAATGCCAGCGGCAAATGCCCGGTCATGACCACCCCCCCTGCCCTGCAGGTGGCGCTCGATACCTATGACAAGCAGTACCAGACCGATTACACCGCCGCTTTGAAGAAATTCGACGGCATGGCCTGGTACGACCCGACCGAGGCGGAGCGCAAGGCTGTTGTCGCCAAGACACGCGTCGGCCACGACATCGCCTATGCGCCGACCGGAACCGCGCTTGCCGCCGGCAAGATGATGAAGGTCGCCGATCTCGAGACGATGATGTCCAACCAGTCGGCACAGCAGATCGCTCGCGGCGCCACCGCGACCAATCCGACGACCGCAAGCATCCGTGTCGCCACATCGGCTCCGACGGCCGCTCCGGCCGGCAGCAGCATGCTCGCGACCAACATTCCGGCGAACGTGCCGATCCCGATGGAAAACCCATTGGCCTACGCGCAGGCACCGATGGAAACCGCGCAGACCGAACCGGCCAAGAAGCCGCCTTTCTGGAAGTTCTGGGCGAAAAGTGAGTAGCCTGGAAGCCGACGTCTATGACCTGCGCGGGCTGAAATGCCCGCATCCGGCGATCAAAACGGGAAAGCGCCTGCGCGGCATGCCAAGCGGCGATATCCTGACCGTCGAGACGACAGACCCCCTGGCGATCATCGATATTCCCCACCTTTGTAACGAAGAGGGGCACACGCTTTTATCGAGCGAAAAGACCGAACGCGGCCACCGCTTCGTCATTCGTAAGGGATGATCGCCCGGGGCCATCCTCGTGGTTCGAGGGTCGTCCTTCGGCAGGCTCAGGCCTCCCACCTGACCATGAGGATGGAGCGAATTCGGCTGCGCTTCAATCCGGAGCTTTCGTCATAGGTGGCAATGCACCGAAGACTAGCCTCACCCTGAGGTGGCCCGCCGGGCCCTCGAAGGGCGAGGCGGGTTGATGTCACCCAGGTAGATGAGGATGTCAGTCTCTCAAAACCGCATGCCGGGCACGGCGAGCGGATTGTCTTCCAGTGCCGCCCGGTCCGGCGTGTCGACGCGCGGCTTGCTGAGGAAAGCGTCGAACAAGCCCTTTACGAAATCTTCCGTCAAGTCCTTGGTGATGATGACCATGCGCGTACGCCGGTCGTCCGGATTGGGCCATGCCGGCAGGCGCACGGGCGGATGAAAGATATTCTGAACGCCATGCAGCACGACCGGTCGTTCCGGCCGATCGGACATGGCGACGATCGCCTTCATCCTGAGCAGCTTTTCCCCATGCGCCGAGCGCAGGAGGTCGATGAACATCTCCAGAGCCATCGGATCGATCGGCTGGGTTTCGACGATGGAAAACGAACGGATCGACTCGTCATGCCGGTTCACATCATGGGCGTGCTGATGGCGGTGGCCGTGGCCGTGATGGTGCGCGTGGCTATGATGGTGATGGCCATCATGACGATGATGATCATGCTCGTCGTGATGGTGATGATCGTGGTCATCGTCGGCACTGAGCTCATCGCGCAGCCAACGACCGACATCGGCAATCTTCGAGGACGGATCGTAAAGCCCGTTGACAAGAATAGCGGCGCGAGCGGCTTCGTCGCTATCGGCATTCAGCAACTGCGCGCGCGGATTGAGAGCCCTCAAGCGGCTTTCGAGCGCACCGGCCGGTGCTGCACCAGCGATGCCTGTCTTCGAGATGATCAGCCGGTCGGCAACTGCAACCTGCTTGCGCGCCTCTTCGTGATTGTTCAGCGTCTGCAGACCATTGACCGCATCGACGACCGTGATCACCCCGTCCAGGTCGAAATTGGTGGCGATGATCGGATTGCCCATGATCGACTGCATGACCGGCGCTGGGTCGGCAAGCCCGGTCGTCTCGATGACGACGCGCTTCAGCGGCCGGATGCGCCCGGTCTGCATGGCATCCATCAGGTTCGCCAGCGTATCCACAAGCTCGCCGCGCACGGTGCAGCAGAGGCAGCCGTCGGACAATTCGATGATCGCATCGCCCGAGCTTTCCACCAGGAGATGGTCTATGCCGACATCGCCGAATTCGTTGATGATGACGGCCGCGTCCCGCATCTCCGGGTCCTTAAGGATGCGGTTCAGCAACGTCGATTTGCCGGCTCCGAGGAACCCGGTAAGGATCGAAACCGGCACCCGCTGCTGAATGCTCATGGCTCAGGTCCGATCAGAAGGTGGGACGCGGCTGCGGGATCGGCACGCCGACGACGATATCGCTGGTCGCGGCGAGCTTATCGCCCTTGGCGGTCGCATCGGTCTTGTCACCTTTGTTGGCAGTCTCGACATCCTGGCCGCCGATTAGGCCGGCATAGGTGAAGTTCGGCTCGTGATCCATCTCGTGGATATAGGGCGACTGCACCTTGGTGCGGCCGGTCGGATCCTTCGTTTCGCTGCGGGCCTGCGCGCCCTTGGCGCTGCAGATATCGGCAGTGATGTCGGCAACCTGGTCTTGGCCCGGTCCGTAAGGACGCAGGCTGGCCAGCGTATCCTTGCCGGAGAACTGGTTCTCGAAACCCTTTTCCAGGAAATTGGCCGAGTCGTCGGCGCGGGCTGCAAGGCTGTCCGTACCGAGAACGACGGAGACCAGCGTGCGGCCTTTGCGGGTCGCGGATGCGATCTGGTTGAAACCGGAAGCACAGATGAAGCCGGTCTTCATGCCGTCGGCGCCGTCGAAACGGCCGATCAGCATATTGATGTTCGGCACCTGCTTCACGCCGTTGGTGAAGCCTTCGAGCGAGAAATAGCCGGCATATTGCGGAAACTCGCGGCGCAGCGCCACGCTGACGATCGCAAGATCGCGCGCAGTCGAATACTGCCCCTTGCCGGGCAGGCCGTTGGGGTTGATGTAGTGCGTGTCCGTCATGCCGAGACGCGCCGCTTCCGCATTCATGCGCACGACGAAGCCCTGCTCGGAACCGCCGACCGTTTCGGCGATCGCCATGGCGAGGTCGTTCGCGGATTTGACCAGCATCATCTTCAAGGCATTGTCGAGCGTCATCTTCTGGCCCGGCTTGAAGTACATCTTTGCCGGCGGCTGCGACGAGGAAAGCTTGCTCATGACGACGGGCGTATCGAGCGTAACCTGGCCGGACTGAAGCGCGCGGAAGGTGACGTAGACGGTCATCAGCTTGGTGAGCGAGGCCGGATACCACTTGCGGAAGGCTTCCTCATGATCGAGCACGCGGCCGGTGCTGACGTCGACGAGGATATGCGGATTGGCTTCGGCCAGATTGGCGGTCGACAGGAAAAGCATGGATGCGGCTGCGGCCATGGGAAAAAGCCGCAGGGCGGCATACAAACGATTCTGCTTCGTCGGCACGGTCAATCCTTCAGATGTCCGGAATTTTCTCGAAAGCTTCCCTTATTTAACCTATATGGCTAGGAGAAGGCAAAGGCGATTGACGAGTTTATTTCCCGGCGATCACAGCTTTGTGATCATTTCGGTACTCCCGAACCGGTCGAAGTGACTTCAAGTTGTGCGCCAAATGATGTGCGAAACCCGAACCGTTACCGAGCAGCAGGAAAATCAGCATGCCGATACTGAACAGAGCCGCGGAACTCCAGGACGAAGTGACCGAGTGGCGCCGTCACATTCACACGAGGCCGGAGCTGCTGTATGCGGTGGAAAACACCGCCGCCTTCGTGGCCGAAAAGCTGAGGGAATTCGGCGTCGATGAGGTCGTCACCGGCATCGGTCGCACCGGCGTCGTCGGCCTGATCCGCGGCCATGGCGAAGGCCGCACCGTCGGCCTGCGCGCCGACATGGATGCCCTGCCGCTGACCGAGATCACCGGCAAGCCCTGGGCATCGCAGACGCCGGGCAAGATGCATGCCTGCGGTCACGACGGCCACACCGCCATGCTCCTTGGTGCCGCGAAATATCTCGCCGAGACCCGCAATTTCAGCGGCAATGTCGCGGTCATCTTCCAGCCGGCCGAAGAGGGCGGCGCCGGCGGCGACGCAATGGTCAAGGACGGCATGATGGAGCGCTTCCAGATCGCCGAAGTTTACGGCATGCACAATCTGCCCGGCCTGGCGGTCGGCCAGTTCGCCATCCGCAAGGGCGCGATCATGGCGGCGACGGATGAATTCA
>JAGWJK010000513.1 GCA_028865845.1 Rhizobiaceae bacterium | reverse complement strand
TGCCGGCGAGCTCATCCGCGCCTTCGGACGGCCGCTTGCCGCCCCCAGCGCCAATACGTCGGGCAAGATCAGCGCTACGAGTGCCTATCACGTTCATGACGATCTCGGCGACCAGATCTCGCTGATCCTCGATGCCGGTGCTTCGACCGTCGGCGTCGAATCGACGATCGTCAAGGTCGAAGACGGCGAGCTGCGGCTGCTGAGGCCAGGTGGCCTCGCGGCAGACGAGATCGAGCGGGTCGCCGGCAAGTTTCTGACGCGCAAAACCGCGGCGTCGCCGGCGATCGAAGCGCCGGGCATGCTCGCCTCGCATTATGCGCCGGGGGCCGCCGTCAGGCTCGATGCGACCACAATCTCCGCCGGGGAAGCCTTGATCCGCTTCGGCCAGCCGAACATCGCCGGCGCTGAACAGGCGGCCATCGTTCTCGATCTCAGCACGTCCGGCAATCTTGCCGAGGCGGCCGCCAATCTTTTCGATTTCATGAAACGCGCCGATAGCAGCGGCGCCGCGACGATCGCCTTTTCCAGCATTCCCGACGAAGGCCTCGGCGAAGCCATCAACGATCGGCTCCGCCGCGCGGCGGCACCTCGAGACTAGACACGGTCAAAGCAAATCAGAGGACACTCCATGAGCAGCTCCGCCCCCTCTCCCGCCCTTCTTGAGCGCTTCGCGGCTATCGTCGGCGAAACGCATGTCCTGCGGGAGGCGGCGGATATGGCGCCGCATCTCGTCGAGAATCGCGGGCTCTATCATGGCGCGTCGCCGATGCTGCTGAAGCCGGGTTCGGTCGAGGAGGTTTCGGCGATCCTCAAGCTTGCCAGCGAAACCGGGACCGCGATCGTGCCGCAGACCGGCAATACCGGCCTCGTCGGTGGCCAGACGCCGCGCGAGGGACAATCCGACATCATCGTTTCACTGGAACGGATGAACCGCGTCCGCGACATCGATCCCGTCGGCAATACGATGGTCGTCGATGGCGGCTGCATCCTTGCGGATGTGCACAAGGCGGCAGCCGAGCATGGGCGCATGTTTCCGCTGTCGCTCGGCTCGGAAGGTTCCTGCCGCATCGCCGGCAATCTCTCTACCAATGCCGGCGGTACGGCCGTCCTCGCCTATGGCAACATGCGCCAGCTTTGCCTCGGCCTCGAAGTCGTGCTGCCGACCGGCGAGATCTGGAACGGATTGCGCCGTCTGAAGAAGGACAATACCGGCTACGATCTGCGCGATCTCTTCATCGGCGCCGAAGGCACGCTCGGCATCATCACCGGCGCGGTGCTTAAGCTTTTCCCGCAGCCGCTCGGCCATCAGGTGGCTTTTGCCGGCATTCGCTCGACGGACGACGCGCTGACGCTGTTCAAGAACGCTTCCAGCCTCTGCGGCACGGCGCTGACGGGCTTCGAGCTGATGCCGCGCATCGGCGTCGAATTCACCGTCCGCAACATCCCCGGCGTGCGCGATCCGCTGGAAGCGGCGCATTCGTGGTATGTGCTGATCGACATTTCCACCTCGGATTCAGCCGAAACCGCCGAGCGGATGATGACGACATTGCTGGAACAAGGGTACGAGGCCGGCCTGATCGAGGACGCGACGATTGCCAGCTCCGAGGCCCAGCAGAAGGCGCTGTGGCACATGCGCGAGAGCATGTCGGACGCGCAGAAGCCGGAAGGCGGTTCGATCAAGCACGACGTGTCCGTGCCGGTGGCACAGATCCCGCAATTCATGGCTCAAGCGGAAAAAGCGGTCATGGACGCCATGCCGGGCGCCCGCATCTGCGCCTTCGGGCACATGGGCGACGGCAATATTCACTACAACATCTCCCAGCCCATCGGGGCGGACAAGGCAGAGTTCATCGGGCGCTGGCGCGAGATAAACAAAATCGTCCACGGCTTGGTGCTGCAACATGGCGGTTCGATCTCCGCCGAACATGGCATCGGGCAATTGAAGCGCGACGAGCTGGCGGAAATCCGTTCCGACATCGAAATGGACCTGATGCGGCGGATCAAGACGGCCTTCGACCCTGCCGGGATCATGAACCCCGGCAAGGTCTTGAGCGCCTGAGGCCTGAGCGGCCGATCCCGGAGTTACGCCTTGAGAAGACCATCGAGATATTGGGCGATGGTCGCGGCGTCCTTGGCCGAGCATGCGACATAGCCATCCGGCCGAACCAGCCAAAACCCACCCTCATGGAGCGCTGGGCGCACGTCCGGATCGAGAAGCCCGCTGAATTTTGCCAGCAGATCGGCAGTGGCCGTACTTTTCTCGGCAAATAGCGCAAAGAGCGGCGTGTCGCCCGAGCCGACCGGCACCTCGCCGGCGGTGGGGGTCACGCGCGCACCCGGCTTTGGCCCGGTACCGCTGAGAGCGGAGCCATTCAACGGGCTGTGCGGATAGCCGATGCCTATCTCGGTCATCTGCTCCGTGAAGACATGCTGAACCGGAGAGAAACCGAACACGACGTGCCCGACGAGGTTTCGCACCGATTGGGCGACCGGGTTCTTCATGGTAGCGACGACGGTAAGTCGCCCGGCGCTCTTGAGGACCTCGTCACCCACCCCGCTGCGCTCCGGGCTATAGCTGTCGAGCAATTGTTCGCCGCATACGCCCTTGACGACCAATGCCAGCTTCCATGCCAGGTTGAAGGCATCCTGCATGCCGGTGTTCATGCCCTGGCCACCGGCCGGGCTGTGCACATGGGCAGCATCTCCGGCGAGGAAGACGCGTCCCCAACGATAGCTCGAGACCTTGCGGCCGTTGATCTTGAATGAAGCCAGCCAAATCGGATCGAACGCCACCATGCCGGGCGGCCCGCGGCGATCTATGATTGCCTGGACTTCCGCCAAAGTCGGTGCCGGCGGATGATCGGCACCGGAAGCCGGCAGATCGGCAAGGATGCGATAGCGGCCGGGCGAGATCGGAAAGATCACGAAGGCGCCGTCCTTATGCCAGTAAACAGAGGCTTCGGTATCGGGGCACGGATAACCGCGCATATGGACATCCGCCAGCATCCAATCGCTGTTCATCGTCTCGCCGTCGAAGGTCGCACCGAGCGTATGACGCACCACGCTGTGAGCGCCGTCACATCCCGCCAGCCAGCTGGCGGACACCGTCTCCTCGCTGCCATCGGCACGCCGCAATACGACCTCGACGCCGTCATCCGAATTCCTGAACGTCGTTACTTCCACCTGTCGCTCGATGGAAATACCGAGCTTGGCGAGCCGCTCTTCGAGCAGGCGTTCGGTCTCCGACTGCGGGATCATCAGTCCGAAGGGATAGGGGCTTTCCACGTTCTCCATGCCGACCCGGCCGATCAGCTTGTCTCCCGCGATGATATTGACTGCCAAGGCCTTGAAGCCGGCCTCGATGAACGGGGCCGACCCGCCGCCGCGGTCCAACAGTTCAAGGGTGCGGCTCCAAAGGACAAGCGCCTTGGATTTGTCGGTCCGCTGAGCGGCCTTGTCGACGATACGGACCGATATGCCATACCGCGCGAGTTCGCATGCCAGGGTCATTCCCACCGGCCCGGCGCCAACGATCAGAACAGGCTTCATCATGATTGTGCTCCAACTTGAGAGAGTTTGAATATCGTTGTCGGGACCGATGTCATGGCCCCGATCTCTGCGAGATCGTGGAGAGGGCCGAATAGAGGATGCTTTCGGCACGGCTTTCGCCATCCTCGCGGCCGGTCGCAAGATCGACGACGGCCAATCCTACGGAAAGAGCATGCAGCAACCGGGCGTCCGCTTCGGTTGCTGCAGGATTGTGAGCCTTCAGAAAGAAATGCGCACGGCTGACGATGCCATCGGCCAATTCGAGAAAGAGCGCGCGCAGCGGCGGCTCCTGGTCGGCGGCCTGGGCGAGCGCCATGATCACCCGCGTGGTCTCGTGCCGAACGGCGACCTTGGCGATGGCGGCCGCCACCGTCTCCAGCGAGGCCTGCGTCAGAACGGCGTCGACGGCTGCCAGCTGGCCCTCGATCGCGGCGCGGCCGACGGCCACCAACAGGTCGACGCGGGTCGGATAATAATAGGTCAGGTGGCTCTGCCGCAGCCCTGCCCGCGAGGCGACCTTCGGCTGCGTGAAGCCGGAATAGCCATGTTCGCGCAAAGTGGCGATGCCTGCCTGGATGATGTCGTGCCTGCGGTCTTGCATCTTTCTTCCTTAGTTGGTTAACCTACCAAGTATTCTCGGATGCTCTCTTTGTCAAGTTCCATGCTTTGCGCTGCGACATTTGCGACGTTGAGGCGGCAGCGGCTGATGATCAGCCGTCAAGCTGACACGGCCGGCGTCGGATTTGCGGGAGACACGGCGAGTGGAGATCGCTACCAATTCAGAGCCAAACGAGAACGCCGATTGCACAACGCAAAAACGGCACCTTTTCCTTTGGAAAGATGCCGCCTTAACCTTCGAGAATTGGAGACCGCGATCAGCGGCTTCCTTGTCGCTTTACGCCTTA
>JAGWJK010000512.1 GCA_028865845.1 Rhizobiaceae bacterium | reverse complement strand
ACAAGCAACAGTTGGCCTCGAGGTCTCCTTTGTGGTCTGCGACTGGCTAAACCCTCGACGCGCACGCTGTCACGCAATTCCAAACTGGTAAAATTGCGCCACACACAGGGGTTTGAGATAATTGAAACTCAGAAATCAATCGCCCGCCCGTTGATTTCCCAGTCGCCGAATCGGGCGGGGTCGGCGCCGCCGCGGCCGCCAGTTTCGGGAGCGGGTTCCGGCTGTGCTTGTGTCTTGCGGCGCTCTTCCGCTTCGGCAAGGGCGCGCTTGGCAGCCGGCGAGAGAGGCTTGCGGGGGGCTGCACCGGCTTCGGTGTCGATATTATTGTCGTTATCTGCGGTCTGCATGGTCTCGCATGACCTCCGAAATATTGAAATGAAGGGAGGAATAGCCAAATCATAGAGCGTCCGGATGCAAAGGAAAAGCTTCGGGCCGACGATGTGATGGAGACCTGCTATGAATCTCATGCGCACTGCCATGCTGCTGGCGTTCATGACCGCCCTGTTCATGGGCGTCGGTTATCTGATCGGTGGTCAGGCCGGCATGATGATCGCGCTGGTCGCGGCTGCCGGCATGAACTTCTTTTCCTACTGGAATTCCGACCGCATGGTGCTCTCCACCTACAATGCGCAGGAAGTCGACGAGCGCAGCGCCCCGGAATTCTATCAGATCATCCGCACGCTGGCGCATAATGCCGGCCTGCCGATGCCGAAGGTCTATCTTTACGACAGCCCGCAGCCCAACGCCTTTGCCACGGGGCGTAATCCGGAAAACGCCGCCGTTGCTGCCTCCACCGGCCTGCTTCGCGCGCTGACGCCCGAGGAAGTGTCTGGTGTCATGGCGCACGAGTTGGCGCACGTGCAGAACCGCGACACGCTGACCATGACGATCACGGCGACACTTGCCGGCGCTATCTCCATGCTGGGCAACTTCGCCTTCTTTTTCGGCGGCCGCCGTGACAACAACAACCCGCTCGGCATCATCGGCGTGCTGGTGGCGATGATCGTCGCGCCGCTTGCCGCCATGCTCGTGCAGATGGCGATCAGCCGTACGCGTGAATATTCCGCCGACCGGCGTGGTGCTGAAATCTGCGGCAATCCACTTTGGCTTGCCTCGGCGCTCGGCAAGATCGCGCGCGGCGCCGAGCACATTCCGAACGAAGAGGCTGAAGGACATCCGGCGACGGCGCATATGTTCATCATCAATCCGCTCTCCGGCGCGCGCATGGATAACCTGTTCTCGACGCACCCGGATACGGAAAACCGCATCGCCGCGTTGCGCGACATGGCGCAGCATTTCGGCGGTGGTGCCGGGCCTGTTGCCAGCACCCCATCCGGCTTTGGCTCGACGGGACCGGTCTTGACTGCTAATCCGGTGCGCAAATCGCGCTCCGTACCGAACACGGGTCGCGGTGGTTCGCAACCGCCGAAGGGGCCCTGGTCTTGAATTCCGACAATAAAAACAAACCATTCAACAAGAGCAGAAGCCAATCCGGCAACCGATCGATCAAGCCGCGGCCGCAGGAGTCAGCGCCTTCCAAGCCGGGATTTGCTGCTCGCGCCGCTGCGGCGAAGATCCTCGGAGCCGTGATCGATCGAAAAACGCCGCTGGACGGCATGCTTGATGCGGAGGGTGGAAACCCGGCCTATAAGGCGCTCGGCGAAAGCGACCGGGCGCTCGTGCGCGCCATCCTGAATTCGGCGCTTCGCCATCTGCCGCGGATCGAGGCTGCGATCGCCTCGCTGCTGGATTCGCCGTTGCCGGAAGGCGCGCGGGCGCTGCACCACGTGCTGGTCGTCGGTGCGGCACAGATGCTCTATCTCGACGTGCCGGACCACTCCGCCGTCGATATCGCCGTCGAGCAGGCCAATCAGGACCCACGCAACCGCCGTTTCGCCAAGCTGGTCAATGCGATCCTGCGGCGGATCGGCCGCGAGAAGCAGGCGATCCTCGATCAGGTGGCGGCCGTCCCGGCTATGCCCGCCTGGTTTCTATCTCGTCTCGAAAAGTCCTATGGGACCGAAGAAGCGCTGAAGATCTCGGAAACGCAGCTCGAGCCAGCAGCGATCGACGTCACCGTGAAATCCGATCCGGAAGGCTGGGCGAAGCGCCTGAACGGTATGGTCTTGCCGACAGGAGGCGTCCGCCTGGCTGCCTTCGACGGCGCCATCCCCTCTCTCGACGGGTTTTCGGATGGCGAATGGTGGGTACAGGATGCCGCCGCCTCGATTCCAGCCAAGCTTTTCGGCTCGCTTGCCGGCAAGCGCGTCGTTGATCTCTGCGCCGCGCCCGGCGGCAAGACGGCACAGCTGATCCTTGCCGGGGCGGAGGTGACCGCGCTCGATCAATCCGCTAACCGGCTGAAGCGGCTCTCGACCAACCTGGAGAGGCTTGGAATGACAGCGGAAACCGTCGTGGCGGATATGGCCAAGTTTCAGCCGGATGAGCTTTTCGATGCCGCCCTGCTCGATGCCCCCTGTTCCTCGACGGGCACGACGCGACGTCATCCCGATGTGCTGTGGACCAAAGGGCCGGAGGACATCGCCAAGCTCGCGGGCCTGCAGGAACGCCTGCTTCGCCACGCCCTGACCCTCGTGAAGCCCGGCGGCTACGTTGTGTTTTCCAACTGCTCGCTCGATCCGGAAGAAGGCGAGGATCTCGTGGCACGTGTCTTGGCGGAGACCGATCTTGCCGAGCGGGTTCCGATCAAGCCGGAGGAATGGCCAGGGCTTGAGGCTGCGATTTCGCCGCTCGGCGCGTTTCGCACCACGCCGGATATGTTACCGCTTTCGGACGGATATGCATCCGGCCTCGACGGGTTCTATGCTGCCGTCCTACGGCGTCGGTAATGCGATGATGATCCCGCCTGTTTTCACAGGTGGATCAAAATCGTGCATAACTTTAGCACACGACAAATTCCTAACTTCTTCTTAACCACCGGCGCAGAGAATAAGCACAAGTAAATATGCAGTTTTCCGGCGGGATTTAGGTGAGTTTACACATGCGGGAGGCATGGCGGCGGATGATGCGCCGCGGGGCAATGGCGCGCTTGCGCCTCACCCGCCACACGATGCGTGTGCCGGAGCGGCTGATCGTAGCTCCGACGGATTTGCGTAGCATCGATCCTTTTTTTGTCGAAGAATTGCTGAATGGCCGCATCTTGCTGGCAGGGCGGGTGCTCGAGCTGGAAGGCCGCTCGCCTTTCACCATCGAATTGCCGTCCCAGCCTTTTGCCGCGCGGCTGCACAGCTTCCGCTGGCTGCGGCACATGCGGGCCGACAAGAGCGACCACGCCTCGGCTCAAGCTCGCTCCATCCTCAATGACTGGATGTCCGTTCATGGCCGACGGATGCAGGGAGTTGCCTGGGCGCCGGATACCGCCGCGCAGCGCCTGATTGCCTGGCTGTCGCATTCGCCGGTCGTCCTGCAGGGCACGGATAGCGGCTTCTATCGCCGTTTCATGCGCATGCTGGTGTTTCACGTCCGCTATCTCCGCCGGATAGCGGCAACGACGCGCGACGGCGAGACACGGTTTCGGGTACGGATTGCGCTTGCCATGTCTTCCGTGGCGATGCCGGTCGGTGCCTCTGCGCTCAAAAGGTCGGGCCAAGCACTCGATCGCGAAATAGATCGGCAGATCCTGCCGGATGGGGCGCATGTGTCGCGTAACCCGCGTATGGCGCTGGAATTGCTGCTCGACCTGCTGCCGTTGCGGCAAACCTACGTCAATCTCGGCCATGATCTGCCCCCCAAACTGATCCCCGGCATCGACCGGATGTATCCGGCCCTGCGCTTCTTCCGACATCAGGACGGCGATCTGGCTCTGTTCAACGGCGCGACGTCGACGCTTGCCAACGAGCTGATGTCGGTGCTGCGGTATGACGAGACCGCGGGCCAGGCGTTCAAGGCCCTGCCGCATGCAAAATACCATCGGCTCGCGGCCGGCCATGCCGTCGTGATCATGGATACTGGCGCGCCGACATCCACGGATCTTAGCCGCACAGCCCATGCCGGCTGCTTGTCCTTCGAGATGTCGTCAGGCAAAACCCGTTTCATCATCAATTCCGGTTCGCCGGCCTTTGCTGGCGATCGCTATGTGCAGGCCGCTCGTGCGACCGCGGCGCATTCGACGGTGACGCTCAACAATACCTCGTCGATGCTGTTTTCGAAATCGAAGTCGGTCGGCCCGGTGATGATCGGCGGCGTCAAGAAGGTCATCGTCGAGCGGGCCGAGACCGATGACGGCCGCGACTATGTGCGCGCGGTTCACGACGGCTATCTTTCCGCCTTCGGCTATGCACATGAGCGCGAACTCAGCCTCAATGCAGCAGGCACGATCCTCACCGGCCGCGACCGCTTCTTCGTTCCCGAGGGCAAGAAGCACAAGCCGAAGGGTGAAGGCATCGCCTCGGCCCGTTTTCACATCCATCCCTCGATCAGCCTGTTGCAGACGGAAACCGATTCCGCGCTGC
>JAGWJK010000511.1 GCA_028865845.1 Rhizobiaceae bacterium | reverse complement strand
GCGCCGCGTCTGTTTTCTCCAAAGAGGTCGAGCTCCCAGCTGGCATCGAACCCAGGCTGGTATTGGCTGGCGATGCTCGCAGCGCTCCCGCTCGCCGCGGCCGTTCTCGTCCGCGTTGCCGGCGCCGACGCATCGACAGTCGGTAGAAGCGCACCCTTCTGCTCGCGATAGCTGGCGCGGGCTTCGCGGATCTTCGCCGTCGCCGTCGCGACATCCAGATTGCCTTGGACAGCTTCCGCAATCAGCGCATTCAAGGTCGGATCGTGCAGTTTCTTCCACCACTCGGCAAGCTGCGGCGGCGACGTATCCTTCGGCCTGCTCCCCCAATGCGCCGGCGCAGTGAAGTTGATCGCCGTACGATCGGGTCCGACCACGCAACCGGCGAGCAGCGATACCGGCAGAAGAACCGCCGCCATCAGTACTAGCCGGCTTTTGCTTTCGGGATTGACGGTTTGCTTTGGCGAAAAAAAAGAGGTCATGAACTGTCACTTCCACAAATTGGCAAATGGGTGTTGTCGATGGCGGCAAGCCTTCCGATCCTCAGATCGAAGGGATTGCCGACTCCGTTTTCTTCTCCTTGAAGATCCGCTTGACGGTCACGAAGAGCAGCGGAATGAAGAATACGCCGAGGATTGTGGCCGAGATCATGCCGCCCATGACGCCGATGCCGATCGAATTCTGGCTTCCGGATCCCGCGCCGTTGGCAACGGCAAGCGGCAGAACACCTAGAATGAAGGCAAGCGAGGTCATCAGGATCGGGCGCAGGCGCTGCCCGGCCGCTTCCAGCGTGGCGCTAACGAGATCCTTGCCGCTCTTTTGTTGTTCGATCGCGAATTCGACGATCAGGATGGCGTTCTTGGCGGCAAGACCGATGGTCGTCAGCAGTCCGACCTTGAAATAGACGTCATTCGACTGGCCGAAGACCGTGGCGGCGAGCAAGGCGCCGAAGATGCCGATCGGCACCGACAGCATGACGGCGAGCGGTATGGACCAGCTCTCATACAGTGCAGCAAGCGCCAGGAAGACGACCAGGATTGAAATCGCATAGAGCTGAATTGCCTGGTTGCCGGACAATTTCTCCTGTGCCGAAAGTCCGGTCCACTCGTGGCCGTAGCCCTTCGGCAATTGACTCACGAGCTTGTCGATCTCGTTCATGGCGTCACCCGACGAGACGCCTGGTGCGGCCGCGCCCTGGATTTCGACGGCCGAGGAGCCGTTATAGCGCTCAAGCCTGGGCGAGCCGTAGGTCCAGTGGCCGCTGGCGAAGGCCGAGAACGGCACCATATCGCCGCCGGAGTTGCGAACATACCAGCGCCCAAAATCCTCCGGCTGCATGCGGAAGTTCTGATCCGCCTGCACATAGACCTTCTTGACGCGGCCACGGTCAATGAAGTCGTTGACGTAGTCGCCGCCCCAGGCTGTCGACAGCGTGGTATCGACGTCGGACAGGCTGAGGTTCAGGGCACTTGCCTTTTCCTCGTCGACGTCAACGGAATATTGCGGCGTGTCTTCCTGGCCGTTCGGGCGCGTTCCCGAAAGTTTCGCATCCTTGCTGGCCGCCGCAAGCAGCGTATCTCGGGCGGCAATAAGCTGATCGTGGCCGGCACCGTTGATGTCCTTGAGATAGAAGTCGAAACCGCTGTTGTTGCCGAAGCCGGGGATGGCCGGGGGCAACAGGGCAAAGACACTGCCGTCTTTGATCTTCGAAAATGCCGCCATGGCGCGGCCGGCGATCGCCTGGGCCTTTGCCTGCGGCGCGGTGCGCTCGGCGAAATCCTTCAATTTGACAAAAGCAATGCCGACGTTCTGGCCCTGGCCACCAAAGCCGAAGCCGGTGACACCCATGACGCCGTCGACGTAGTCCTTCTCGTCGTGGAGATAGTGGTCGGTCACCTGCTTCAGCACCTTTTCGGTGCGGTCAGCGGTAGCGCCGGCCGGCAATTGAACGCTGGTGATCAGGATGCCCTGATCCTCGTCCGGCAGGAACGAGCTCGGCAGGCGGTTGAAGAGATAGCCAACCCCGACGGCGATGAGGGCGAAGACGATCAGGAACATCCAGCTGCGCCGGATGATACCGGCGACGCCACGTTGGTATCCACGCGTGCTGCGTTCGAAGCCGCGGTTGAACCAGCCGAAAGGTCCCTTCTCTTTGGAGCCATGCTTCGGCCTTTTCAAAATCGTGGCGCAAAGGGCCGGCGTGAGACTACGCGCTACAAGGACCGACAGGATCATCGCCGAAACAATGGTCACCGAGAACTGCCGATAGATGACGCCAACCGACCCGGAGAAAAATGCCATCGGGATGAACACCGCCGACAGCACGGTGGCAATGCCGATCAGCGCGCCGGTGATCTCGTTCATGGACTTGATCGTCGCCTCGCGCGGAGACAGGTCTTCCTCCTCCATCACGCGCTCGACGTTTTCGACGACCACGATCGCGTCGTCGACCAGAAGACCGATGGCAAGTACCATCCCGAACATGGTCAACGTATTGATCGAATATCCGAATGCCGAAAGGATGCCGAATGTGCCGAGAAGCACGACGGGAACGGCAAGCGTCGGGATGAGCGTCGCGCGCAGACTTTGCAGGAAGACGAACATGACGATGAAAACGAGGACGATTGCCTCCAGCAATGTCTTGACCACATCCTCGATCGACAGTTTGACGAACGGCGTCGTGTCGTAGGGATAGACCACCTCGACGTTGGACGGCAGCGTCTGCATGAGCCCGCTGATCGTCGACTGCACAGCCTCGGCCGTGTCGATAGCGTTGGCGCCGGAGGCAAGCATGATCGCAAGGCCTGCGGTCGGATGGCCATTGAACGTACTGGAGCTGGTATAGCTGTCGGCGCCGAGTTCCACGGTCGCAACGTCGTTGAGGCGCACCAGCGAGCCGTTGCTGTCGCTTTTCAGGATGATGTTTTCGAACTGCTCCGGCGTCTGTAGACGGCTCTTGGCCGTCACGGTCGCGTTCAGCTGCTGTCCTTTCACCTGAGGGAGAGCGCCGAGCTGGCCGGCCGCAACCTGGGTGTTCTGGTTCTCGATCGCGGTCGTCACGTCGCTGACCATCAGTGCGTACTTCGCCAGCTTGTCCGGATCGACCCAGATGCGCATGGCATAACCGGCACCGAATAGCTGTGTGTCGCCGACGCCGGGTACGCGCTTCAGCGTATCGTTCAGCGTGCTGTTGACGTAATCGGCAAGGTCGGTGGAGTTGAGTTTTCCATCGGTCGAGACGAAGCCGATGACCATCAGAAAATTCGAAGTCGACTTCGTGACAGTGATACCGGAGCTCTGCACGCTCTCGGGCAACTCGGATTCGACCAGTTGCAGCTTGTTCTGCACCTGCATCTGGGCGACATCAGGATCCGCCTTGTTGGTGAAGGTCAGGGAGATTGTCGCCGCACCGGTCGATTGCGACGTCGATGTCATGTAGTCGAGATTGTCGATGCCGGTCATGCCCTGCTCGATGACCTTCGTCACCGAGTTTTCAACCGTTTGCGCATCGGCGCCGGAATACGTGGCGGAGATCTTGACGGTCGTCGGAGCGATTTGTGGATATTGCGAGATCGACAGCGTCGTGATCGAAAGAACGCCGGCAAGCATGATCCCAATGGCGATAACCCAGGCAAAAACCGGCCTGGCGATGAAAAAGCGAGACATGGGATCACCTACTTTAAAGTATTTGCGTTGCTGGCTTCGTCGACCGGGCCTGCCGATATCGACGCCTGCTTCAGCTCGCCGGTGGTGTTGTCGATGGTCACCAGATCGACCTTGACGTCCTGGCCGTCGCGGACGTGCTGGGCGCCCTCGACAATGACGCGATCACCGTCCGAGATGCCTTGATAGACGAGCCAGCTGTTGCCGATGCCGCGCTGAACGGTGAGCGTGCGCTGCTGCACCTTTCCGGCGGTGTCGACGAACATCGCCGTCGGTTCGCCCTTGGTATTGCGGCTCACGGCTCGCTGCGGCACGAGGTAGCTGTTCGGAGCTACGCCCTCTTCGAGCGTGGCGCGCACATACATACCGGGAAGAAGCAGTTGGTCAGGATTGGGGAAAATCGCTCGCGCCGTGACGGTGCCGACCGTTTCCGACACCGAAGCCTCGGAAAATGCGAAGGTGCCGGGTTCCGAATACTTCGAACCGTCCTCCAAGGTCAGATTGACCGATATGTTGTCGCCGCTCGTCTTCAACCGGCCATCCGAAACAGCGCGCCGGAAGGCAAGCAGATTGGTGCTCGACTGCGTCACGTCGACATTGATGGGATCGAGCTGGTTAATGGTCGCAAGCGCCGTGGTCTGTTCGGCGGTGACGAGGGCGCCGACCGTGACCGAAGACGCATCGATGCGGCCGGAGATCGGCGCACGGATCTTAGTATATTCGAGATTGATGCGCGCCGTCTCGAGCGCTGCCTTGGCGGAAGCGACATCGGCATAGTCCTGCGCGAGCGTCGATATAGCGTCGTCGAGATCCTGCTT
>JAGWJK010000510.1 GCA_028865845.1 Rhizobiaceae bacterium | reverse complement strand
GAAGGCTTCGAAGGCGCGGCGGAAGTCTTGGGTGGCCATGCAGATCGCCTGCGCCTGCGCTTCGGATTCGATCATCTCGTCGATGCCCATCGCCCATTCCTGGTTCATCATGGTCTTGGTGATGCCATGCGCGAACCACGGGCCGTCGGCGATCGATTGCGCCAATTTAACGGCTTCCTGCTCCAATTCGGCGGATGCATGCAAGCCGTTGTAGAAACCCCAGCTCTGCCCCTCGGTCGCCGTCATCGAACGGCCGGTATAGAGCAGTTCCGCCGCCCGGCCCTGGCCGATGATGCGGGGAAGGATGCCGCACGCGCCCATGTCGGCGCCGGCAAGACCGACGCGGGTGAAGAGGAACGCGGTCTTGGCCTGCGGGGTAGCAAGGCGAAGATCCGACGCCATGGCAAGGATGGCGCCGGCACCGGCGCAGATGCCGTCAACGGCCGCGATGATCGGCTGCGGGCACTTGCGCATGGCCTTAACCAGATCGCCGGTCATGCGGGTGAAGGCGAGGAGTTCCGGCATTGCCATGCGGGTCAACGGCTCGATGATTTCGAAGACGTCGCCGCCGGAGGAAAAATTGCCGCCGGCGCCGGTGATGACGACGGCGCGGATATCGGAAGCATAGGCAAGGTCGCGGAAGAGGTTGCGCAGTTCGGCGTAGCTATCGAAGGTCAGCGGATTCTTACGCTCCGGCCGGTTCAGCCTTATCGTCGCCACACGGCCATCTTCGCTGACCTCCCAGAGGAAATGCTGTGCCTGATAGGCCTTGAAGGGCTTCAGATGGCCCTGCATCGTCACATCCCGATCGCTCATCCCGCTAAAACCTCCCCACCGGCAACCGCGATTGCCTGTCCATTGATCGATGCCGCCGAGGGCGACGCCAGCCACACAACGGTATCGGCAACCTCCTCGGGTTTGACGAGCCGTCCCTGCGGATTGGATTTGATGAATTCCGAAAGTGCCTGCTCCGCCGTGCGCCCGGTCTTGGCGACGATCGTCGCGATCGAGCGTTCGATGATCGGCGTATCGGTGAAACCAGGGCAAACGGCGTTGACTGTGATGCCAGTCTTCGCCAGTTCCAGCGCCAGAGAGCGCGTCAGCCCGACGACCCCATGCTTGGCCGCGACATAGGCGGACACATAGCCGTATCCGGTCAAGCCGGCCGTGGAGGCGATATTGATGATACGGGCGCCGTTACCATGGGCCTTCAGATCGGGCATGACCGCTTGCGTCACCAGGAAGACGCCGGTCAGGTCGACCGAGATCACCCGGTTCCACATGTCCAGACTGGTCTTTTCGAAAGGCGCGCTCGGGGCTTCGCCAGCATTGTTGACCAGGATGTCGACCGGCCCGAACGCCTCGCGCGCCTTTGCCAAGCCTGTCGCGATGGCAGCGGCATCCGTGACATCGAAGCCCTCGACGATCAAAGCGCCACCGCCGATCTCGGCTGCGAGGGCCGCCAGCGGTTCGCGTCGGCGTCCAGCCAGGCTCACGCGCGCTCCTTCCGCTGCCAGCGCACGCGCTATCGCCGCGCCGATGCCGCTGCCGGCACCGGTGACGAGGGCGTGACGGCCGGAAAGTTTGCCCGTGCTCACCATCCGTTCCTCACTTGGCAGGCGTGGTGGTCGCCGCGCGGGCGAGGTTGGCTTCGTATTGGTATTTGCCCGACTGGTACTGCTTCGGCCACGGGATCGAGCTTACGCCGATCTTGGCGGCTTCATGCAGCGTCCAGGCGGAATCGGCCAGATGCGGCCGGGCAACGGCGCAGAGATCGGCGCGGCCGGCCGCGATGATCGAATTGGCGTGATCGGCTTCGGAAATCGCCCCGACAGCAATGGTCGGAATGCCGATCTCGTTGCGGATCTTGTCGGAGAAGGGGGTCTGGAACAGGCGGCCGTAGACCGGCTTCTCTTCCTTCGAAACCTGACCCGACGAGCAGTCGATGAGATCGGCGCCGGCTTCCTTGAACATGGCGGCGAAGATCGCGGCGTCTTCCGGCGTGTTGCCACCATCGGTCCAGTCATGGCAGGAAAGACGGACGGACATCGGCTTGTCGGCCGGCCAGACCGCGCGCATGGCCTTAAACACTTCCAGCGGGAAGCGGGCGCGATTCTCGTGGCTGCCGCCATATTCGTCGTCGCGAACATTGGTGAGCGGGGACAGAAAGCTTGAGAGCAGATAGCCGTGTGCGCAATGCAACTCCAGCCAATCCGCGCCGGTGCCGATCGCGAGTTCCGTGGCGCGAACATGATCGGCCTTGACGCGATCCATATCGGCGCGATCCATTGCCTTCGGTACCTGGCTGTTTTTCAGATAGGGGATGGCCGAGGCTGATATCAGCGGCCAGCCGCCCTCCGCAACCGGTTGGTCGATGCCTTCCCAGGCGACCTTCGTCGCACCCTTGCGGCCGGCATGGCCGAGCTGTATGCCAACCTTCGCGGCGCTGTTCGTATGCACGAAATCGACAAGCCGCTTCCACTGGGCGGCCTGCTCGTCGTTCCAGAGGCCCATGCAGCCGGGGGTGATACGCGCATCGGGCGACACGCAGGTCATTTCGGCAAAGACGAGCGCGGCGCCACCCATGGCGCGTGATCCGAGATGGACGATGTGAAAATCATTCATCACGCCGTTTTCGGCGGAATACATCGCCATCGGCGAAACAACGATGCGGTTGACCAAAGTGACGTCGCGCAGCGAATAAGGCGTGAACATCGGCGGCAGGCAACGGTCGTTACCGACGGCAAGGCCGGATTTTTTCGCGAACCAGCGCTCGTAGCCTTCAAGCCAGTCCTTGTCGCGCAGGCGTAGGTTTTCGTGGCTGATGCGCTGCGAGCGCGTCAGCATCGAATACATGAACTGTTCCGGCTCCAGCGTATCGGCATAGCGGCGGCCGACGACCTCGAACCATTCCATGGCGTTGCGCGCGGCATTCTGGATGCGGGCGACATCGACGCGGCGGATCTCTTCGTAGGTTTCGAGAACGGCTGGTATCTTGTCCTTGGTGTGGCCATGGATCTGGAACTGGCGCGTCAGTTCGATCGCATCGTCGATGGCAAGCTTCGTGCCAGAGCCGATGGCAAAATGTGCGGTATGCGCGGCATCGCCCATCAGGACGACGTGCGAATTGCCGTTGAAATGGCTCCACTTGCCGCAGATCAGCCGGTTGAAGTTCAGCCAGGCAGAACCGCGCAAATGGCGAGCATTGGTCATCAGCGACGCGCCATCCAGCACCTCGGAGAAGAGGTTTTCGCAGAAGGCGATCGAGCCGTCCTGGTCCATCTTGTCGAGGCCGTGGGCGAGGTAGGCTTCCTCGGTGGTTTCGACGATGAAGGTCGAGGTCTTGTCGTCGAACTTGTAGATATGCGCCTGGAACCAGCCGTGCTCGCTCTTGCGGAAATCGAAGGTGAAGGCGTCGTACTGCTTGTTGGTGCCGAGCCAGATATAGCGGTTCGGCCGGGTGATCATGTCCGGCTGAAAGATTTCCGGATAATGATTGCGGATCCGCGAATTCAATCCATCGGAGCCGATGATCAGATCGGCTTCAGGGAAATCCAGATCAGACGTGACGTCGGTTTCGAAGATCAGCTCGACGCCAAGCGCCTCGCAGCGCTTCTGCAGAATGTTGAGCAGCTTCTTGCGGCCGATGCCGACGAAGCCATGCCCGGAGGTGCGCTGGCGCGTGCCCTTGAACCAGACTTCGATATCGTCCCAATGGTTGAAAGCGTCCTCGATTTCGGCAGCACTTTCCGGGTCCCATTCGCGCATCGACACCATGGTCGCGTCCGAGAAGACGACACCCCAGCCGAACGTGTCGTAAGGGCGATTGCGCTCGACGACCTTGATCGTATGTTCAGGGTGCAGCTTCTTCATCAGAAGCCCGAAATAGAGCCCTGCGGGTCCACCGCCGATACAGACGATTTGCATCGCTTATCCCTCCTGTGGCGCTGAAGTCAGGCCACTCGAATTATTTAAGTTTAAAATATCTTGTCGTCGCGGTTCGTCAAGAGTTGTCTTGCGGGAATCTCCGCCGTGCAGGAGCTCATCCACGCGCGGATGCGCCAAAATGCTCTTTAAAATCAATGAATAGCATTAATTGTTTTAGGCTTAAAATTTCTTGCTTGAACATTTCCGCTGTCGGTGCAATCATTTTTGGATGCGCCATGCACGCTGTGGGGAAATCAGCGTGGATGGCGATTTGATCGAAGGGAACACGGGAGCGAAGCAATGCTTGGACCGACCGGTCATGCCGATACATTTACCCGGGACAATCTGCCGCCGCTGAACGAATGGCCGGAATTGCTGCTCGATGGATTCGATTATCCCGAATGGCTGAATGCCGGGGTCGAACTCAGCGACCGGATGGTCGAGCGCGGCTTTGGCGATCATGTGGCGCTGATCGGCAATGGCCGTCGCCGGACCTACAAGGAACTGGCGGATTGGACCAATCGCATCGCCCATGCGCTCGTCGAGAACTTCGGCA
>JAGWJK010000509.1 GCA_028865845.1 Rhizobiaceae bacterium | reverse complement strand
TTGAGACCGTCGAACTCCTTCGACACGGTGACGCCGCCAAAGCCGATCAGCCTTCCGCCCGCCATCACCGCCCAACGTCCAAATCCATGATCGTGCCAATGCGCCCTATCACGAGAGAGGCGTAGGGTGCTTTCATCCGGAGTATCCGGTATAGGATTAGGACGATGCGCAACCAATTCCTGTCGCGAAAACAACGCCGTTACGAAATCGAGGTCCGCCTCCTCCGGCATCCGCAAGATCAGACGTTCCGTATGTCGCTCTGCCGGGCTCACCGATCCACTCTCTTGAGAATTCAGCAGGCTTCCGCCAGCGGCTCTTCATCGAAATTGCAGGCGGTGGTGGAAACCCCGATCTGGCATCCCGCCGCGTCCAGCGCTTCCGTCGCAACCTCGACGAAAAGCCGGCGAAACCACAGCGCCCGGCTGTCCAGCCGATCGACCCGCCGATACAGCATCGTCACCGAATCGGCCGGCAGGTCGAGCGGCGGCTCCGAAATCGTCAGGCCATGGAGCTGCGCGATACAGCGGGCGATCGATTCCGGGATCGTGGCGATCGCCGGCATCGCCCGCAGCGTCGTTGGCAGGGCCGAAAACCGCGGCACCGTCGCCACCACCTGCCGGCGATAACCAAGCCGTGCCAGGGCGGCATCGACGTTGCTCGACGTATTCCCCTCGAACGAAACCGTAATATGGGCCGCGTTGGCGAAATCCTTGAGGCTGAGCGGCGTCTTCAGTCCGATCTGCTCGGCGTCGTAGATGCAGAAGGCCGACTGCGTGAACAGTGGCGCGCGAATATGCCAGGAAGCCGGCTCGTCATGCACCGAGACGCTGAAATCGTAAGCACCCTCGTCCAGCAATCGCTCGGCATCGCGCTTGTCCGCGGCAAGACCGATCAGTCTCGAGCCCGGCGACAGCTGTCGCAGCCGCGCCGCCAGTGGGCCGAAGAAGGCCGATTCGAGATTGTCGCACATGCCGACGCGGAACTCGCCCTGCCAGCTCGACGGATCGAAGGCGATCGGCGGCCGTATGGCTCGCTCGATGCCCGAAAGTGCATCCTCGATTGCCGGCGCGATCGACAGCGCCCTTGGCGTCGGCTGCAGGCCGCGGCCGACGCGCACGAACAATTCGTCGTCCAGCGTCTCGCGCAGGCGCTTCAGCGCGGCGGACAGACCGGGTTGGCCGAGCAGCAAACGTTCGGCGGCGCGGCTCACATTCCGCTCCTGCATCAAGACGGAGAAAGCGAGCAGCAGATTGAGGTCGATCTTTCGGAGTGCGGCGTCATTCATCATCGTGAGTAATACCTGGCATGGATACTATCAATTTGCAATGGGGTTAGAAGATGTACATTTTCTCGTTCCCTGCCGCTCGTCACCCTCCCAAGAGGCGGCAGTTTAGGAAGGAACGATCCCGATGACCCTATCAAAATCACGCGGCGGGGCAGGCCTGGCATTGCTGCTGCTCTGCGCCGCCAACTTCCTCGACGCCATGGACGTCTCCACCATCGGCGTGGCCTTGCCCGCCATCCAATCCGAGCTGGGCATTCAGGCGACATCGCTGCAATGGGCTGTCAGTGCCTATGTGCTCGGCTATGGCGGCTTCCTGCTGCTCGGCGGCCGCGTTGCCGATCTCTTCGGCCATCGCCGCGTCTTTCTCTGGTCGCTCGGCGTCTTTGCCGCAGCGAGCATTGCCGGCGGTTTTGTCGATAGCGCCCCGACCCTCATCGCCGCGCGCCTGATCAAGGGCATCGCCGCCGCCTTCACGGCGCCCGCCGCCCTCGCCCTGCTGCTCTCGGTGTTCGGGGAAGGAGATAGCCGCGCCAAGGCGCTCGGCGTCTTCTCCTCCACGGGAGCGGCCGGCTTCGTGCTCGGCATGGTACTGGGCGGTGCTGCGACCATCTTGAGCTGGCGGGCGACGCTGGTCATGGGTGCTCCCATTGCCATCCTCGCCCTCATAGTCGCGCCTTTCGTCCTGCCGCCCGATCAGCCCCGCGCCGGACATAAGGCGCATTTCGACTGGGCCGGCGCCCTGACGATCACCCCCGGCCTGCTGCTCTTCGTCTTCGGCATCACCAATGCGGCAGCTGCCGGCTGGCAGGCATTTCCGACGTGGGGGGCATTGGTCGCCGCCGTCGTGCTGATCGTGCTGTTCCTCATCGTCGAGTCGCGTCACCCTGATCCGATGGTACCGCTCGCCGTCTTCAAGCGGGCAAAGCTCAGTCATGCCAACACCATCGCCGCCCTATTCCAGGGCGCCTATGTCGGCTTCCAGTTCGTCGCAACGCTCTACTATCAGGACGTTGTCGGCTGGTCGGCCTTTGCCACCGGCTTCTCCTTCGCCTTCGGCGGTGTCTGCGTCATGATCCTTGCGCCGCGATTTGCAACGATCGGACAAAACCGTGGCACGACCGGACTGATGACGTCAGGCGTTGCGCTGCAGGCGATCAGCTATATCTTCTGGGTGCTTTCGGTTGGGCACATCAACCCGATCGTGCTCGTCGGCATTTCGCAGCTCCTGCTCGGCGTCGGCTACGCGATGACCTATCCGTCCGTCCAGGTGGCGGCGCTGTCCGATGTCGAGGAAGACAAATCAGGCCTTGCATCCGGCCTGTTGTTCGCCTCCTTCCAGATCGGTGGCGGCATCGTGCTTGCGGCGACGTCGGCGATCTTCGGCGCCGGACCGCAATTCGGCTGGGATTCCTACATCGCCAGCACGGCCTTCGTCGCGATCCTCGCAGCCGTCATCACCCTGCTTGCGGCAGTCGGCCCGAGAACCTCGGTGTCGAAAGCCCAGGCCTATCAGGCGGCCGAGTAACCGGCGCAATCCTACCCGCGCCAACCCGGCGCGGGTATTTTTCGAGACGCAGTCAACCCCGTCCCTCGTCTTCGGTCGCGGCTCTTGCAGCCTCGGCGGCCCGGCGCATCAGCAAATCCCGTTCGCGCTTGTTGCCCGTAAGCTCTGCCGCCGCCTCGAAGGCAGCCTTTGCTTCGTGATGGCGCCGGAGCTTGAACAGCAGATCGCCGCGAACGCTGGGCAGCAGGTGATATCCCTTCAAAGCCGGTTCGTTTTCGAGTTCTTCTAGAATAGCGAGCCCTGCCTCCGGCCCCTCGGCCATGCCTACCGCGACCGCACGATTAAGCTCGACGACCGGCGAAGGCACCGTTCTGGCGAGTTGCGAATACAGACCGGCAATACGCGACCAGTCCGTATCTTCAGCCGTTTTCGCTCCGGCATGGCAGGCAACGATTGCCGCCTGGAGTGCATAAGGGCCGCAAGCGCCGCCAAGGTTCTCTGCCCGGACCAGCGCCTGCAGGCCACGCCGGATCTGCAACTGATCCCAAAGCGTACGGTCCTGATCAAGGAGAAGAATGGGCTCGCCGGCAGCATCGGTGCGCGCCATGGTGCGCGAGGCGTTAAGCTCCATCAATGCCAGCAGGGCGTGGGCTTCCGGTTCGGTCGGCGCGATGGAGACGAGCACGCGACCCATGCGGAGCGCTTCGCTGCACAGCCGCGGGCGCAACCAGTCATCACCTCGTGCCGCCGTATATCCCTCGTTGAAGATCAGGTAGACGACCTCGAGCACCGATGCGAGCCGCTGCGACAGTTCCTCGCCGCGTGGCGTCTCATAAGCCAGACCCGATTCGGAAAGCGTGCGCTTGGCGCGGACGATGCGCTGGGCGACCGTCGGCTCCGAAATCAGAAAAGCCCTCGCGATCTCCTCCGTGGTCAGCCCGCAAATCATCTTCAACGCCAGGGCGACGCGGGCGTCGCGCGATAGCAGCGGATGGCAGGCTGTGAAGACAAGGCGAAGCATTTCGTCGCCTATATCGTCGTCGAGCGCAGCATCCAGATCGGGCATGGCCTGCTGCTCCTCATCCATATTCCTTGCGATGATCTCGTGATTGCGGTCCAGCATTTCACGCCGGCGGAAATGATCGAAAGCGCGCCGCTTCGCTGTCGCCATCAGCCACGCGCCGGGTCTTTCCGGCACGCCCGTTTGCGGCCAGTGTTCGAGAGCGGCGATCAGGGCGTCCTGTGTCAGGTCCTCGGCCAGCGGCACGTCGCGCAATATCCTTGCCAAGCTGGTGATCAGCCGGGGCTGCTCGATCCGCCAGACGGCGAGAATCGTGCGATGGGCGTCGGCGGCCGTCAAAAGAGCCGCCTATCCCGTTTGTCGGCAGCTTGCTTCAAGCAACCGCGGCGGCATGAGGATTGCACATGCCTTCCATATCTTCGGAGTAGAACGGCCGTACCTCGCATGTTCCTTCCCAGCCCGGCATGAAATCCTTGTGAAGCTGCATGAATTCGACCGCGAGCGCCACGGCCTCTTCCTTGTTCTTGAATTCGAAGATCGCATAGCCGCCGACGACTTCCTTCGCCTCGACGAACGGGCCATCGATGACGCTGAGCTGCCCGTTCTTGATCGTAACGCGCGCGCCGGTCTCCATGGGCATCAGGCCGGCGGTATCGATCATGCGGCCTGCCTTGA
>JAGWJK010000508.1 GCA_028865845.1 Rhizobiaceae bacterium | reverse complement strand
ATCGCGCCATCCTTCAACACGACGATCTTGTCGGCCAGCGTCATCGCCTCGACCTGATCGTGCGTGACATAGATCATCGTCGCACCGAGACGCTGGTGAAGCTTGGCAATTTCGATGCGCATTTCGGCACGCAGAGCGGCATCGAGGTTTGACAGCGGTTCGTCGAACAGGAAGGCGACGGGGTCGCGCACGATGGCGCGACCGATTGCGACGCGCTGGCGCTGGCCGCCGGACAGCTCCTTCGGCTTGCGGTCGAGATAGGTCTCGAGCCGGAGCGAGGCTGCGGCTGCCTGCACGCGCCGCTCGATCTCCGCCTTCGGGGTGCGCGCCACTTCCAGCCCGAAGGCCATGTTGCCGCGCACGGTCTTGTGCGGATAGAGCGCATAGGACTGGAACACCATGGAGAGGCTGCGATCGGCCGGACCGAGATCGGTGACGTCTTCGCCGTCGATCAGGATGTTGCCGGACGTCACCTCTTCCAGACCGGCGACCAGACGCAACAGCGTCGACTTGCCGCTGCCGGAAGGCCCGACGAAGATCACGAATTCTCCGTCCTCTACGCGCAGGTCCACCCCGCTGATAATATTCAGCGCGCCGAAGGATTTGCGGATGTTGCGAAGTTCTATGACGGCCATGTTTGTCTCCTTTACGCCCGCATCAAGCCTTGACGCCGCCGGCACCGAGGCCGCCTTGCCAGAAGCGCTGCATGACGATGAATGCGATGATGACGGGAACGATGCTGAGCAATGCTCCGGCGAGCACCAGCGTGAACAAGGCCGCGCCGCCGCCGCTGCCGACCGTTGCTGTTGCGTACCATTGCGCCAGACCGACCGTGACCGGGAAATATTCCGACGAACTCAAGACCACGAGCGGCAGAAAGTAGTTGTTCCAGGTGGCGACGAAAGCGAGGATCAGCACCGTGGCAAAACCCGGCATCAGCAGCCGCAACGCCAACGCCGAGAAGATGTGGAACTCGCCGGCACCATCGACGCGACCGGCATCGATGAGTTCGTTCGGAATGGCATCGTCCGCATAGACGCGCATCAGGAAGACGCCAGGCGGAAATACCAGCGACGGCAGGATGACTGCCCAGGGCGTATTGACCATGCCCACTTTCGACATCAGTAGGAACAACGGCACCACCAGCGCCGTCTGCGGGATCATCACTGCGCCGAGAATGACGGCAAAGACCAGCCGCTTGCCGAGGAATTCATATTTCGCCAGCGCGTATCCGGCCATGGTGGAAAACAACGCCGCGCCGAGGCCGGCCGCCGTTGCATATCCTATGGTGTTCAGCAGCCAGCGCGAGAAGATGCCGTCCTGATAGGAAAACACGTCGTGGATATTCTGCAGCAGGTGGAAATCGCTGGAGAACCACAGGCCGAAGGTGGTGAAGAGATCGTTGTTGCTCTTCGACGCCGACACCAGCACATAGAACAGCGGCAGGACGGTGTAGAGCCAGATGACGAAGAGGATGGCGGAAAGCATCCAGCGATTGCGCCGGAAGCTCGGGGAGCGCTTGGACTTGCCGACGATCGTCATGCGCGGCTCCCCCGGTTTACCACCAGCATGAAGACGTAGGAGATGACCGCCGTGACGGCGCCGAGCACGAAGGATACAGCGGCCGAATAATTGTATTGCTGGTTCGAGAAGGCGAGCGAATAGGCGTAGTAGTTCGGCGTGTAGTAGTTGGTGATCTGCGCCGGCGCGATATTGTGCAGCAGGTAGGGCTCGGAGAAGAGCTGAAGCGAACCGATGATCGAGAAGATGATGGTGACGACGACCATCGGCGCGATCAGCGGCAGCTTCACCTTGACCGCATAGGTAAAGCCGTTGGCGCCGTCCATGGAGGCCGCCTCTTCGAGATCGCCCGGGATCGCCTGCAAGGCGGCGTAATAGATGATCATCTGATAGCCGGTATATTCCCAGTTGGCGATGTTGGCGATCGAGGGCAGCACCGTGCTTGCGCTCAGGAAATCCGGCGCCGGCAGATGCAGCATGTTGGCGAACTGAGTGAACGGACCGAAGGCGGGGCCGTAGAGATAGCCCCAGATCAAGGTCGCGATCACCGCCGGCACCGCATAGGGCAGGAACAGGCTGACGCGGAAGAAGCTCTTCAGATAGACCGTGCCACTATCGAGGATCAGCGCGATCAGCAGCGCGACCGCCACCATGCCGGGGATCTGGATGACGGCGAATTTCAGGAGAACGACGACGCCCTGCCAGAATTTCGGATCGCCGAGCGCGCGGATGAAATTGTCGGCGCCGACGAATTTCGTTCCGGCCACCACCGTCGTCCGGTAGATCGCCAGATTGAAGGCATAGACCATCGGGGCGATGAGGAAGGCGAGAAACAGCAATGCGAAAGGGGCAAGAAAGAGATAGGGCGCAACACCCTTGCCGATAAGGTTTCGCCGCTTCTTCGGTCTCGGACCGGCCATGTCCCAGCCTCCGGAATGTCACTGAACGCAAATGGAGGGATGCCCATGCAAGAAAGGCATCCCTGCTGATTTTCATTATTGGGTTACGGTGTAGCCCTGGTCGTTGGCATAGGCCGTGACCGTATCCTGCAGGCGATCGAAGGCATCGCTGAGCGAACCCTTGCCGCCGATCGAAGCGGAAAGCTCCTGCTGCACCTGGCCTGCGAGATAATCCTGGAACGGCGCGTATTTGAACGATACGTCGACGTGCTTGGCGCTTTCGACGAAGACTTCGTTGACCGCCTGGCCGCCATAGAGATCGTATTTGTGACCCATGATCTCCGGGTCGGCGACGAGCG
This sequence comes from Rhizobiaceae bacterium, assembly GCA_028865845.1. Lineage (GTDB taxonomy): Bacteria > Pseudomonadota > Alphaproteobacteria > Rhizobiales > Rhizobiaceae > Rhizobium. The sequence goes on along the minus strand of JAGWJK010000508.1, from coordinate 1,708 downwards.
CCTTGGTGACCGGGAACAGGAACTGCTTGGTCGTCCAGAGCTTGGTCGTTTCCGGATCCGCACCGAGGAACATGGCAAGCTGCGCTGCTTCCTTCGGATGCTTCGACGTGTTGAAGACGGCGATCGTCGAGCCGCCGAGGTTGGCCGAGACATACTGGCTGGCGTCCCACTGCGGCATCGGGGCTGCGCGCCACTGGCCGAAGCTCTTCTTAGCGAACTGCGGAATGAAGACGGCGCCCCAGGCTCCAGTGATCCACGAGGCGTAAACGCCTTCATCAAGGCCGGTGAACCAATCCGTCGTCCAGACCGGCGTCTTGACGCCAACCGCGTTGGCATCGATCAGATCCTGCCAGAACGCCGCCCACTTCTTGGCAACCGCGTCGTTGAGGCTGAGCTTGAGGTTGGTGCCGTCGAGTTCGAAGGGCTTCCAGCCGGCCTGCGCGAGCAGCGCGATCACCCAGCCGCCATCGGCCGTGCCGCCGAAATTGGTGAGGAAGGTGCCAGGCGATGCCTTGGACAGGGCCTTCGACTGCGCGGAAAAATCGGCCCAGGTCTTCGGCACTTCGATCTTGTGGTTGTCGAGCACGTCGGCGCGATAAAGGATGCCCATCGGGCCGCTGTCCCACGGAATGCCGTAGACCGCATCGCCGATCGAGGCGGACGACCAGGTCCAGTCGATGAACTTGTCCTTGACGTCGTTGGCGCCGTATTTGGTGAGATCGAGCAGCGAGTTCAGCTGGGCAAAGCCCGGAATGTTGGTGAACTCGATCTGGCAGACATCCGGCAGGCCGGTACCGGCGCGGATGGCGTTGCGCACCTTGGCATATTCGTCAGGACCCTGGCCGGCATTTTCCAGCTTGACGCTGATGTTCGGGAAGGCCTTGGCAAAAAGATCGAGCTCGGCCTGCGTGTTGGGCGTCCAGGCCCACATGGTCAGCTCGACCTTTTCCTGGGCTTCGGCACCCGTTGCGAGGCCGGACAGCGCCAGACCGGCCGCACCGGCCCCGGCTGCCTGCAGGAACTGGCGGCGGCCAAGCATCATGGCGCGCATGAAATCTTGCTTACTTTCGTTCGTCATGGATTTTCACTCCTCCCGATCGGCCGCGCAGTGCGCAGGCCAGGTCCTCGATGCACAAATTTCGAACGCGGTTTCACCCTCCAAACCGCTGTGACGATAATGCAGCATACGCAAATTGCATTGTCAATTGCGCAAATTCCCGAATTGTGCAAATTTGTGTTGCACGTTTTTGTTATGGATGGGAAGCGAGGCTCGTGGCTTTGCCGTTGATAGCGGAGCGGCGGGGATAGCTTTACGGCGAGAATCGCCGATGATGAGAATAAGAGGGGGATTCAGCTTGGTTCGATCACCGAAATCCGATGCAAATCAGATCGCCATCGCCAAGGCAGCGGGAGTCTCCGTCAGTACGGTATCACGCGCGCTGTCGGACGCGCGCGGCATCAGCGACGAGCGACGGACGCAAATTCGCAAGCTTGCGGAAGACGCCGGCTACCTCGGCCGCGGCAAGCAGCAGCCGGTCGAGACCCGTCATTTGCGTGCTTATGTGACAGGCAGCCTGGCGACTGGCGGCCTGGCTCCCTTCTACGAAGCGGTGATCGCCGGGCTGCGTTCGTCGGCGCGCGATGCCGGCTTCACCCTGTCGATCCGCATGGTCGACGAATCAAGCCTCGGGCCGGAACGCATGATCCG
>JAGWJK010000507.1 GCA_028865845.1 Rhizobiaceae bacterium | reverse complement strand
ATGCTATCGAGATAGAACAACCAGCCAGGAGAGCGGACATGCAACTGCAATCATCTGCAAAAGGCGTCTACCCGATCGCACCGACCCCGTTTCTGCCCGATGGAACGGTTGATTTTTCATCCATCGACCGGCTTGCCGATTTTTATGTCGCCTGCGGGGCAACGGGGCTGACCGTGCTCGGCATTATGGGCGAAGCACCGAAGCTGGAAGCGTCGGAAGCGCTGGAAATCGCGACGCGTTTCATCAAGCGCGTGCCTTCGCTCCCCGTGGTGGTGGGCGTTTCGGCGCCCGGATTCGCTGCGATGCGCAGCCTTGCCAAGGCCTCCATGGACGCAGGCGCTGCCGGAGTGATGATCGCGCCGCCCAACACGCTTCGCACCGACGACCAGATCGTGACCTACTACCGGCAGGCGATCGAAGCGATCGGCGCGGATATCCCTTTCGTCATCCAGGACTATCCGTTGACCTTGAGCGTGGTCATGACGCCCGGCGTCATCCGCCGCATCATCACCGACAATCCTTCCTGTGTCATGCTCAAGCACGAGGATTGGCCAGGCTTGGAGAAGATCTCGACCCTGCGGAAATGGGAAGCTGAGGGCAGCCTGCGGCATGTCTCGATCCTCTGCGGCAACGGCGGCCTGTTCCTCGACTTCGAGACCGAACGTGGCGCCGACGGCGCAATGACCGGCTATGCCTTTCCGGACATGCTGGTGGACACCGTGCGTCTCGCCCAGGCCGGCGAGCGTGACAAGGCGCATGATCTCTTCGACGCGCATCTGCCGTTGCTGCGCTACGAACAGCAGCAGGGCATCGGTCTTGCCGTGCGCAAATATGTCATGGCCAGACGTGGTCTCATCGCATCGGATACCCAGCGCGCTCCGGCCGGCGGGCTTAGTCCCGCTGCCAAGGCCGAAGTCGAATATCTTCTCTCCCGGCTCGCGCGCTTCGATAACCGCGCTGCCATTGCCTGATCGAGGAGTACGACAATGGATCTGGGTTTGAAGGGACGGCCGGCCTTGGTGCTCGGCGGAGGCGGTGGGCTCGGACGGGCAGCGGCTCTGGCGCTGGCAGGCGAGGGCGCACCGATCATCGTTGCTGATATCGATCCGGCTGCCGTCGCGGCTTCGACGGAGGCCATCATCGCCGCCGGCGGCAAGGCACACGGCATCGTCTGGGATCTCGGCGACCTCGCATCGATCGATCGCCACGTCGAGGAGGCCTCGAAACCGTTTGGAGCGCCGCTGATCCTCGTCAGCTTTACGGGCGGGCCGCCTCCGACACCGGTTTCCGGGCAAAGCGCCGAAGCCTGGCACAAATTCTTCGACATGATGATCCTGTCGGTCATCGGGACAGCTGACCGTCTTCTTCCGGGAATGCGCGAAGCAAAATGGGGCCGCCTGATCACCAGCACGTCCTCCGGGGTGATCGCGCCGATCCCTAATCTCGGCCTGTCGAACGCGCTGCGTCTCTCGCTTGTCGGTTGGTCTAAGACCCTGGCACGTGAAGTGGCAGCCGACGGTATCACCGCCAACGTCATCGTCCCCGGGCGCATCGCCACCGATCGCATCCGCTTTCTCGACGAGCAGAAGGCCAAGCGCGAAGGGCGCACGGTCGACGCGGTCTCGGCTGAAAGTGTCGCGTCCATCCCGGTCGGCCGCTATGGCCGTCCGGAGGAATACGCCGACACGATAGCGTTCCTAGCCAGCGCGCGGGCCTCTTACATAACGGGCACCACAATGAGGGTGGACGGCGGTTTGATCCAAAGCGTTTAAGTCTCGGCCCGAATTCCAAGGCGACGCCAGCGCGTCCAAGGACGCGCCGTCACGACTGGTGGCGGCAGTCGGGCGCCTGCCTTATTTAACTTCAACACCCTTTTCGGCGAGGCCGCTCTTTAGTCCGTCGATGATGTCGTGGCGCGTTTCGGTCCATTCGCCGGTTTTCGCCCAGTATTCTATCTTCAGGGTGGTCTTGTCCGCGGTCAGGTCATCCAGGTAGACGCGCGGCTTGGGCTGTGCTTTGACGCGTTTATCATTGCCGATAATCGTCAGGATCATCTGCTTGACCATGGCGGCATCGGCGTCATTGCCGATGGCAATGGATAGCTGCTGGCGGCGATCCGGCTCGCGGCTGTGATTGACGATCGGCGTATTCCACAAGGTGGAATTGGGCGCGAGTAGATAAAGACCATCCGAGGTTTTCATTTCCGTGGCAAACAGGCCGATCTCAACGATCCTGCCCTGGACAAGCGAGGTCTCGATATGTTCGCCAACCCGAAACGGCCTGAGAACGAGAAGCATGATGCCGGCCGCAATGTTCTGCAGCGTGCCTTGCAGCGCCAGACCGATCGCCAAGCCGGCAGCGCCGAGAGCGGCGATAATTGACGTCGTTTGGACGCCGAACTGCCCAAGCACGGTGACGAAGACCAGAATCAGCAGCCCGTAGTGAAAGACGTTTTCGAAAAAGCGGGCCAATGTCTCGTCGATACCGTGAATTCGGGACAGGCCCTGATAGGCCCATCGGCTGATGATGCCGGAAAGTATCCAGCCGCCGACGAGAAGAATGACGGCTCCCAAAATCGAAAAACCGTAGTGAACGGCAAGGGCCGCCATTTCGCTAAAAGCGGTGCGGCCGGCGAGAACAACATTCGCAGCTTGGTTTTCCATCGATGTCTCCGGGTGTCAAACGGGACTGGTGGAACTGATGCCCCGCTAAAATTGTTCCGCGGGAAATTCCCCGACCCGTGGCGTAGCGTCCGATACGGACAGCAGTGAAAAGCCACTTCGATTGCATCTCCTGGAAACGGATCGGGTCGGCGGCTTTTGACCCAAAACCACAAAATCCGTCCCTGCCATCACAGACAGAAGCGCCCCGGGGCGGCACGCATGTGGGCGAAAAGCAGGTCGCTGTGGCAGGATCATCGGGGGCGTGAACGGTGCGATTACGGGTCTCAATTCTCGCCGTTTCAGCGGTTCTTGCCGCGATGGTGGCGGTCCAGGATGCCTACGGGCTGGATCTCAGCGAACGCGTCAATGCCTGTACGCCTTGCCACGGCATGCAGGGTAGCGGCACAAACGATCCCTATTTTCCAAGACTGGCGGGAAAACCGGCGGGCTATCTCTACAATCAATTGTTGGCCTTCCGCAGCGGTCGCCGAAAATATCCGCCGATGAACTATCTGCTGCATTTCCTTCCGGATGCCTACCTGAAGCAGATCGCCGAATATTTTGCCGCGCAGCGACCACCGCTGGCGCCGGTTCCCGCGCCCGCTGTCAGCGAGACCATATTGAAACATGGGCAGGAGCTTGCGACGAGTGGCGATCTGGAGCGGGGCATTCCCGCCTGTGTCAGCTGTCATGGGTCTGCCCTCACGGGGCAGGAACCAGCAATCCCAGGGCTGCTCGGGCTGCGCGCCAGCTATCTCAGCGCCCAACTCGGGGGATGGCGTTACGGCACCCGCACCGCGATCGCGCCGGACTGCATGCAGCTCGTCGCCGGCCACCTCACGGAAGACGACGTCCGGGCGGTGGCTGCTTGGCTTTCCTCGCAGCCGGCGGCAGCGGATCCGTCTCCTGCTCCCGCCGGAAGCTTCGCACTGCCCTTTGCCTGTGGCAGCCAGCCGAACGAAGGGAAGTGAGCCATGCTTGATCTTCGTCGCCACACAGCTTTGATCGTCGGCTTGGCCGCTATCGCCGCCACCTGCGCCCAAATCGTTCCTGCCTACGCGGCGAATGCCGCGCCGGCGCAAGACAAGGCGCTCATCGCCAGGGGCGAATATCTCGCGCGTGCAGGCGATTGCGTTGCCTGCCATACCGCCCCGGAAGGTCACGTCTTTGCCGGAGGGCTCGCAATGCCGACGCCGTTCGGTACGCTCTATACCTCGAACATCACGCCCGATCCGGAGACGGGGATCGGCAATTGGAGTGCGGACGACTTCTATCGAACCATGCACGAAGGCCGCTTTCCGGACGGCGGACTGCTTTATCCGGCCATGCCGTTTGCGTCCTACACCAAGGTAACGCGCGAAGACAGCGACGCCATCTACGCCTATTTGCGCACCGTCGAGCCTGTCCATCAGAAGGACAAGGAGCATGAGCTCGATTTTCCCTACAATAACCGCTCGCTTATCCTCGGCTGGCGCACACTCTTCTTCAAGGAAGGCACATTCGCGCCCGATCCGACGAAATCGGATGAATGGAACCGCGGCGCCTATCTGGTCGAGGGACTAGGGCATTGCGGCATGTGCCACACGCCGATCAACGCGCTTGGCGGCAATTCCCAGTCGGATGCCTTCAAGGGCGGTCTTATCCCGATGCAGAACTGGTATGCCCCGTCGCTCACGTCTAACAAGGAAGCGGGTCTCGGCGACTGGAGCATCAAGGACATAACCGACCTGCTGCAGAAGGGCGTTTCCAACCGTGGCGCCGTCTACGGACCGATGGCCGACGTGGTCTACAACAGCCTGCAATATATCTCGGACGACGATACGAA
>JAGWJK010000506.1 GCA_028865845.1 Rhizobiaceae bacterium | reverse complement strand
TTCGATATTGTCGGGAACGTCGTCGATGAAAACGACGTCGCTTGCCGAAGCGTTGGCGCCTTCGTTCGCCAGCGCATAAAACTCGTCGGAGGGTTTGCGGTGGCCGAGCGCCGCCGAATAGAAGATGCCGTCGACATGGGCGGCAAGTCCGACCTCCTCCATCAGGTATTTTGCCCGCAGATGCTCCTGGTTCGTCGCAAGATAGATGCGGATGCCGTTGGAGCGGTAACGCGCCAGCGAGTCGAGGAAGGTTCGGTCGAGGCGCGAATCATTGTGAAACCAGTAGTCGGTGAAGGTCTCGACGCTGAGATGCGGCGCGATCCTCGCGAGCACTTCTTCCAGGCGGGGCATCATCGGTTCCCGGCCGATGATGATCTCGCGCCAATGCGCCTTGAAGAACTCCTCCTTGAGAAGGTCGTAGGAAAGGCCGAGGTCGCGCTCCAGAAACGTGAAGGGCGGCAGGCCGTCCTCGGGACGTCCGTGAATAAGTACGCCGTCGACGTCCACCATCAGTATCTTCATTGCCCAAACCGCTCCGATTTTAAAATCCGCGCGAGAATCATGTAGATGCTTCCCACATTCAAGTGTCTTTAGGCGGTCTCGCTGCTTTCTCGTATGACGGTTCCGTGCAAATCTCGGGCACCGTCGACTATAAAAAACAAATCGTCAGGGAGCGGCCAGATGCGCGTCATTTATTCGGAAGATCACAAGCTGAGGGACGCCAAGACCGAGCTGCATGACGGCCAGCTGGTGACGCCGTTCGAGGCGCCCTTTCGCGCCGAATGGATTCTCGCTGCAGTCAAGGAAGCCGGCTTTACCGATGTAATCGCGCCAGATGCGCATGGCCTGGAAACGGCGGCCAAGGTGCATGATCGGGCCTATCTCGATTTTCTGGCGACAGTCTGGGATCGCTGGGTTGCTGCCGGCTACAAGGGCGAGGCGATCGCCAATTCCTTCCCCATCCGCCGCACCAGCCAGCGCATTCCGGAAAACATTGTCGGAGTCATCGGCCACTACGCCAATGCCGCCGATACCTCCATCACCAAAGGCTCCTATGAGGCGGCGGTCGCCTCGATGCGCTGCGCGCTGACGGGCGCCGATTGGCTGAATGCCGGCCATCGTTTCGCCTTCGCGCTTTGCCGGCCGCCGGGTCATCATGCCGGCTTCGATCTCTTCGGCGGCTATTGCTTCATCAACAATGCCGCTGTCGCCGCACAGCGGCTACGCGATCACGGCGCGAGGAGGGTCGCGGTTCTCGACGTCGATTTTCATCACGGCAACGGCACGCAGGACATCTTCTATCGGCGTGGAGACGTCTTCACCGCTTCGTTGCATGGCGATCCCATCCATGCCTTTCCCTATTTTCTCGGGCATGCCGATGAGGACGGCGAAGGCGAAGGGCTCGGCGCCAACGGCAATTATCCGATGCCGCGCGGCACGCCGTGGGACGTCTGGTCGGCGGCCCTTGCCGACGCGATTGCGCGCATCAAGGCGTTCGGCGCCGAAGCAATCGTGCTTTCGCTTGGCGTCGATACCTTCGAGCGCGATCCGATCTCGTTCTTCAAGCTGACATCGGACGATTTCACGCGCATGGGCAAGCTTATCGCCGAAGCGGGTCTGCCCGTTCTTACCTGCATGGAGGGCGGCTACGGCGTACCCGAAATCGGCCTGAATGTCGCAAACGTCCTGAAGGGCCTCGAAGCCTGAGACGGTCTTGCATCAAGTCGCTTGATCGCAGGATGAAAAGTTTGAATTTGCCAGTCCACGGCCTGACCTCTAAAAGCCGCACGCAATGGAGGAGGTCATGGACGAGAAACTTATCGAGAGTGGCACGGACGGCGGCGCTGCGCTGATGCCGCATCCTGATGTTGCGCCATCCTCCGGCGGCATTGTCGCCGGCGTGGTCATGTGCGTGCTGTCGATGTCCTCGATCCAGTTCGGCTCGGCGCTCTCGTCTCCGATCATCACCGCCTACGGGCCAGCCGGCGCGACATGGCTGCGGCTGGTCTTTGCGTCAGCGGCGCTGGCGATCATCGTCCGGCCGAAGATCACCAGCTACAGCCGCTCGCAATGGATGGGTGTGCTGGCGCTCGGCACCGTGTCGGCGTTGATGACGATGTCCTTCTTTTCGGCGATCGCGCACATTCCGTTGGGCCTTGCCGTCGCCATCGATTTTCTCGGACCTTTGCTGGTCGCAACGCTTGGCTTCGGGCTGAGCCGTCAGCTTCTCTGGCCGGCCTTTGCCGGTGTCGGCGTGCTGTTCCTCGCCTATGATGGCGAGGAATGGGTCGGCAATCTGCCGGGTATCCTCTATGCCTGTGGCGCCGGTGCCGGCTGGGCCTCCTATATTCTGCTGACGAAGAAGGTCGGCAATGCCTTCAAGGGTCTGGAAGGCCTGTCCATGTCGCTGCTGATTGCAGCGGTCGTGTCGACACCCTTCGGCCTTGCCTCGGCCGCCCCGCAACTGACGGTCCACGGCATCCTGGAAGTGGCTGGTCTCGCGTTGCTCGTGCCGCTCCTGCCCTATGTGCTGGAAATGGTGGCGCTGAGGCGAATGCCGACGTCGTCCTTCGGCATTCTCATGAGCCTCGAGCCCGCCATCGCTGCCGTCGCCGGCTTCATCATCCTGTCGCAGCCGATGACGCCATCGCAGATGTTCGGCACGGCGCTCGTCGTGTCCGCCAGCATCGGCGCCACCGTTTTCGCCACGAAAAGCTGACCCCGAAGCGCGGCGAGGTCTTTTGCGTCAGTCGTTGCGTTTAAGGTTCGATGGTTGCGCATATCGTCATGACACCGCATGATGTCCATGACGCCAACTTGGCGGCAGTCGTTGCGGGAGAATGTGATATGTCCGGTTTCAACATCGGCTTCGTGATCTTCCCCGGAATCACACAGCTGGACTTCACCGGCCCCTTCGAGGTCCTAAGCCGGCTTAACACTCCGCCATCGCTCTCGGCCGAGAGCAGATTTTCCGATGCGCAAACTCACGTCGTGGCAAAAGCCATGTAGCCCGTTTTAAGCGATCGCGGGCTTGGCATCATGCCCACCTGCGATTTTCAAAATTGCCCCGCGCTCGATCTGATATGCGTGCCGGGCGGTACGGGCGTCGTGGACACCCTCGCAGATGCAGAGACGATCGATTTCATCCGCCGCCAAGGCGACCGCGCGCAATATGTCACCTCGGTATGCACGGGCGCATTCCTTCTTGGCGCGGCCGGATTGCTGAAAGGTCGCCGGGCGACAACGCATTGGGCTTATGTCGACTTGCTGCCTTTGGTCGGCGCTATCCACGAACAAGGGCGATCCGTGCGCGATGGAAATGTCTTCATCGCAGGTGGCGTGACCGCCGGAATCGATTTTGCACTGCGCATTGTGGCGGAGCTTGCGGGTATCGAGGTGGCTCAGGCAATCCAGCTCGCCATCGAGTATGACCCATCCCCGCCCTTCGATGCCGGCGATCCCGACAAGGCGTCGGCAGCAGCCACCGCGCTGATCGTTCACCGCAACGAAATGGCCCGTGCCCGCATGGGACAGCAACTCGCGAAAATCGACGGGCTGTATAAGGCATAGCAAGCGTCCGGCTCGCTCGCCCCACCGCTGAAGCGCGCATATCCTCTATCGAACACTGGCATCCAAGGACTGGCACTTGGGATCGATCATATCCTCGGCGGAACCGCGGGCTTTGTTGACCCCCATGATTCTCGCCAGAATGTAGAAGCCGTGTTGTCCGTCAGGCAACGTCGAGCCGAAGACGCCGACCACCACGTTTTTCATGTTGGACCGGGCGCCGTCCACGCCGTCGGCCACGAGCTTCAGCGGGTTCAGATTTGAGAGGTCATCGGCTTTGTGGAACGTCGCCCACCAGCCGGCATTGGTTTTCAAGCTGGTGAAGCGCGTGCTGCCGATCTCTGCCGCATGGGCTTTCAGCAGGGCGCGAAAGCGGGGCGTCTGGCATCCCATATGGATGTGAAGCCGATCCTGCGTGCGCCAGTTGGCGGCATTGATCGCCAGAGCAAAATCCGGCTGCGAGTTTGGACCGGCGGGCAAGCCTATTTCGGCGGATTGCTCTTTCCACGCCGATTCGAAATAATTCGGTGCGCCCGCTGCCAGAAGGCGAGGGTCTTCTATGCCAGGCACATCGGCCAATGGTGCGAGAATGGTCCGCTCCTTGTCGGTCGGCTCGCGAAGAACGGCATAGGAAGACAGCGAATCCTGCGCCTCGACCACTTTGAGGCACGGATATGGCGATCCCGTCAGCGCGGAATTGACCTGACAAGCTCCGACGACCAGCCCCAAAGCAGAGCGGCTGGCAAACGAACTCATGACAATGACGGCGACAACGAGCGCGATGGAGAGGAGGGCAGGACGATACTTCATGCGTGATTTCAAATATCTGCTGACGAGCCCTTCATGTCCGAAGGCCTGGTTCCAATGACACGTTACCTGAAAATTCCTTGTGACAAATGCCGAAGGACCACCGGCTTCACGAGTTCGGCGGAGGTTCC
>JAGWJK010000505.1 GCA_028865845.1 Rhizobiaceae bacterium | reverse complement strand
GACAACGCCTTTGCCCGCTTCGCCAGCAGCAACAAGATGTCGACGCAGCAGCTCGGCCAGATCCTCGACAAGATGGGCGTCGGCGTCGATCACTTCAAATCCTATATCGCCATCTCGATGAGCTGGCCGCGCGTCGTCAACGCCCGTTACGGCGCCAATGGCGGCCGCATGTCGAATGACGATCTCGTCACCCGTATGACGGAAAACAAGACCAAGCCGGTGACCACCGAATACTTCCTGAAGCAGATGGTGTTCGTCGTGCCCGCCAACAAGCGCAACGCGATCCTCAACCAGCGCAAGGCGGAAGCAGAGGCATCGCGCTCCAAGTTCCCGGGCTGCGACCAGGCCAAGGTATTTGCGGCAACGATGCACGACGTATCCGTCCAGGATCTCGGCCGCGTCCTCGCGCCCGATCTTCCGGAGCAATGGAAGCCGCTGCTTGAAAAGGCGACGGGCAACACCACCAGCCCCGTCGTGACCGATCGCGGCGTGGAATATGTTGCCATCTGCTCGCAGCGCCAGGTCAACGACGACGTTGCCGCCGCCGCCGTCTTCCGTGCGGAGGATCTCGGCAAGGCCGATGCCCAGGGCGTCAGCGCCAACGACAAGAAGTTTGTCGATGAACTGCGCTCCAAGGCGCAGATCGTCTATCGCTGATCGATCCCATGTCCTCAGCCCCTTCCCTTCCCCTTGCGCTGACGCAAGGGGACCCTGCAGGCATCGGGCCTGACATTACGCTCGCCGCCTGGCTCCGCCGCGGCGAGCTTCGTTTGCCGCCATTCCTGTTTCTCGGCGATCCCGACGTGCTCACATCGCGGGCGCGTCAGTTGAACCTTACCGTACCGGTGCGCGAGAGCGATGCGGCGAAAGCTCCCGCCATCTTCGCCGATGCCTTGCCTGTCCTGCCGATCGCGGCCGGCAAGCAGGTCGTGCCCGGCGAACCCGACGTGGCGACCGCACAGGCAACGATCGCGGCCATCGAGACCGCCGTTTCGCTGACCATGAACGGCCAGACCGCTGCCGTCGTCACCAACCCCATCGCCAAATCCGTTCTCTATGGCGCCGGTTTCGGTTTTCCCGGCCATACCGAATTCCTCGCCGATCTGGCAACACGGGCGACGGGCAAGCCGGTGATGCCGGTGATGCTGCTCGCCGGGCCTAAGTTGCGGGCGATCCCGGTCACCATCCATATCCCGCTCAAGGATGTGCCCCAGGCGCTGACGTCGGCGCTCATCATCGAGACATGCCGGATCACCGATCATGACCTGCGCGCTCGGTTCGGCATCGCAAAGCCGCGGCTCGCTGTTGCTGGCCTGAACCCGCATGCGGGCGAAAGCGGCACCATCGGCAGGGAAGACGAGGAGATCGTCCGTCCGGCGATCGAGGCACTGCGCGCCGACGGCATCGATGCCTTCGGACCGCTGCCGGCCGATACGATGTTCCATGACGATGCCCGTCGCCGCTATGACGTGGCGATATGCATGTATCACGATCAGGCGTTGATCCCCGCTAAGGCCCTCGGCTTCGACGATTCCGTCAACGTCACGCTCGGTCTCCCCTTCGTCCGCACGTCGCCGGATCACGGCACCGCTTTCGGTATTGCCGGCAAGGGCGTCGCCAAGGAAGACAGTCTGGTGGCTGCGCTGAGGCTCGCTGCCCAGATGGGCGGCAACGTGGAAAGCAAGCGCTGATGGCCGCACTGGATGGCCTGCCGCCGCTTCGGGACGTGATCCAGCGCCATGGCCTCGATGCGCGCAAGGCACTTGGCCAGAACTTCCTGCTCGATCTCAATCTCACCCAGAAAGTTGCCCGCACGGCCGGCTCGCTCGAAGGCGTCACGGTGTTCGAAGTCGGCCCCGGACCGGGTGGACTGACACGCGCTATCCTGGCGCTCGGCGCCGCCAAGGTCGTTGCCGTCGAGCGCGATGCCCGTTGCCTGCCGGCACTGGCTGAGATCGCCGATCACTATCCCGGCCGGCTCGAAGTCATCGAAGGCGATGCGCTGAAGACGGATTTCGCCGCCCTTGCAGCCACGGCAGGCGGCCCGGTGAAGATCATCGCCAACCTGCCCTACAATGTCGGCACGCAATTGCTGGTGAATTGGCTGCTTCCGGGACATTGGCCGCCCTTCTGGCAATCGCTGACGCTGATGTTCCAGAAAGAGGTGGGGCTGCGCATCGTTGCCGACGAAGAGGACGATCATTACGGCCGGCTCGGCGTCCTCTGCGGTTGGCGCACAGCCGCACACATGGCCTTCGACATCCCGCCACAAGCCTTCACGCCGCCGCCGAAGGTAACCTCGACGGTCGTGCACCTGACGCCCAGGGAAAACCCGATCCCCTGCGACGTCGACAAGCTCGAGAAAATCACGCAGGCGGCCTTCGGTCAGCGTCGAAAGATGCTCCGGCAAAGCCTGAAGCCGCTCGGCGGCGAGGCCCTTCTCACCAAAGCCGACATTGACCCCGCCCGGCGCGCGGAAACGCTGTCGGTCGAGGAATTCTGCCGGTTGGCGAACTGCCTCTGACGTTTATAGAGGACATCGCGTTGGCTTTTCGTTGAGCAACACTAATTCAGGCGGCCGCCTTCATATCTGATGGGATCGATGCGGTCGCGATAGCCGCGACTATCGATGCAATACCCGCCAGAACAAAGGTCGTCGACAGCGACGAAGTGATGATCATGCCCGCCAATGCCGAACCCAGAGGAAAACCGGCCAGGTTCAGGCTCATCGAAATCGACATGACGCGGCCGAGTTGTTTCGGATCGGTTCGACGCTGGCGCAGGGTCAAAAGAGCAACGTCGATCGGGCCGGTCATGACGCCAGCGAGCATAAGGCCAATCGCCAGCCCGCCAAACCCAAACTCTGCTGCCACGGGCCATGCGGCCAGGGCCGTAATTACCATGCCTATAGCCATGATATGGCGCTCACGTCCAGTCGTTCGCAGGTGCCCAGCGAACAGCGCGCCAATACCGCCGGCAGTCCCCATCGCAGCCCACAGGAAACCTGTCACCGAGCTGCCGGTGGAGATGTCGTAGTGGTCGGCGACAAAAACCGGAACGACAACATAGAGAACGCCCCAGGTGATCTGGTACATCGAATATGAGACGGCGAGACCACGCAGCGTCGGTTGCCGGGCGACGATCTGGATACCTTCCACCATCTGTCGCCAAAATGAAGTCTGCTTTGACGCCAGTCCTGGAAGGATTGGTACGCCGGACAAGCAGATGGCGGCACCAGCATAGAACAAGGAGATCATGGTCATCGCGCTTTCCGGTCCAAGCCACGCGACAACGATGCCGGCCATCGCTGGCCCGATAACATCGACCACAGCATAGACCGCCGTATCTATAGCATTTGCACGGTCAAGCGCGTGAGAGGGAACCAAGCGAGGCAAGAGAGTTCTTGTACCCGCCGTGCCCAGTGGACCAGTGAGGGAGAACAGTATTACCAGAAAGAATAGTATCGGTGGCGTTGTCCAGTCGAGCCAGCTAATGACGCTGATCGCCCCGGTGAGCGCGGCGCTGACGATCATGTCGATCCTGACAGCGATCGTCGGTCCGACGCGATCGAGCAGAACGCCAGCGACCGGGCTGATCAGCAAGCCGGGAACGATCGCTGCGAACGTAAGCCAACCAGCCAATGCAGGTGACGAGAACCGCGCCAACACAAAGAGGACCAATGTGAGAATGAACATGCGTCCCGCCAGACGCGAAAGGGTCGCGGCAACAATGAGAGGTGTCAGCCCAGGAATTCTGACGAGAGCTCGGTATGAGTTTTGCTGTTCCATCGTGACCTGCAAAATACGGCTGGATTTTTCAATAATTGAGAGGTGAGCGACGACAGCTCTTATTTCCTCCCCATACCCGAAACAGCCTGCCTCCGCGCCTACATTTTTGAGACCTCAGAGCTCTACGCGATCCTGGCCCTGATGATCTCCTTTGTCGCCGAGCAGAACAACGTTCGGCCTGACGTTCTTGGGAGCCGTGGCATTCGAAGCCAGACGAGAACGGACTATCCGGGTGAGTTGACTTAGATGATAGTTACTGGAATTACCCGTCAGCAATCGGATGGGAGCATGTCGCATGCTCCGGCGATTTTCTCTGGCAGCAAGCCGCGAAAAGCAAATCACGGAAGATTATCGTCCTACAGACGGAGCAAAAGCGGCCCGACTGTTCTTTCTGCGTTCATTCCCACCGCTATATAGCGGTAAAGCAGAGCAACACTCTCTTACAGCTTCGGCGTCTCTTCCAGCAGGTCGCGGACGATGTCGAACATGCCGTGGCGGCGGTCGCGGCGCAGCCGTTCTGCCTTGACGATGGACTGTACGGCATCGAAAGCGGTGTCCAGGTCGTCGTTGATGATGACATAGTCGTATTCGCGCCAGTGGCCGATCTCGGCGCGCGAATTGGCAAGCCGCGTGGCGATCACCTCTTCGGAATCCTCGGCACGTCGATGCAGGCGCGATTGGAGCTCAGTCATGGTCGGCGGCAGCACGAAGATCGAGACGAC
>JAGWJK010000504.1 GCA_028865845.1 Rhizobiaceae bacterium | reverse complement strand
GATGGCCTTCTGCTGGTCCGCCGGCAGCTGCTCGAACTGATCTTCCGTCAAATTATGCTCTGCCAGATACTGTGCGCGGATCTTTTGCGCAGGCGTCATGTTCGCCAGGCTGGCGAATTCATCGAGCAGATCGTCGCTGGACGTATCGCTCGACGAATCCGAGCCGTCGACATTCGTCGTCGATGCGTTGTTCGGATCCGTAGCAGGCGTCGTCTGACCGGACTGGCTCAGCCAGAAGCCTGAAGAAATCGAGGACGGAATGCCGCTGGAGGTGACTGACGGCGTATTTGTCTGCTGGTTCTTGCTATTGTCGGGCAGCAGGAACGATGCGCTATCGTCCGAATCCGTATCCTGCTGGCTGAAAACCGGGCTGCTGAAATAACTTTGGGTGCTGCTGTGGACTCTCATCGCCATATCTCCCTGTGGGTTGGGGCGACGATGACTCCGGAAACATGTCCGGAGCTTGTGCATTTGCGAGGTTCTACGTACCGCAGAAGGTTTGCAGCACCCGCTCTGCCGGTTGTGGCGGCTCGGCATAGGGGGCGAAGTTCTGCTGATCCTCATAGGGCTTGGCGAGCACCGTCAGCAGCGCCTCAAACAACGAAAAATCGTCGTCCTCGACTGCGGCGGCGATCGCCTGTTCGATGCGGTGGTTGCGCGGAATGAAGGCCGGGTTCACCAAACGCATCGATTCGGCACGTTTCGTCGGCGTTTGCGGCTCGCATGTAAGACGCTCGCGCCAACGGCCGAGCCACGAAGTCACCGATTCGGCAGCGTTGAAGCCGGCGACGAATGCCGCCTCGTTGCTTTGGCTCTCCGCCACCGCGGCAAGTCGACGGAAGGTCAGCGTGAAATCGGCACCCTGTTCCTGCATCCATGCGAGCAGCGATTGCACGAGGTCGAGATCGCCGTCGTCTTCGGTCGCAAGGCCGATCTTGGCGCGCATGCCGGCAAGCCAATGGCCCTGGAAGCGCTCGCCATAGGCCTTGATCACCGCGTTGGCCAGGTCGACCGCGGCATCAATCGACGGGTCGATCAGTGGCAGCAGCGTTTCGCCAAGGCGCGCGATATTCCATTGGCCGATCGCCGGCTGGTTGGCATAGGCATAACGCCCGTTGCGATCGATCGAGGAAAACACGGTTGCGGGATCGTAACTGTCCATGAAGGCGCAGGGGCCGTAGTCGATCGTCTCGCCGGAAACGGTCATATTGTCGGTGTTCATCACGCCATGGATGAAACCGATATGCAGCCAGCGGGCAATCAGGGCGGCCTGTCGTTCTGCTACGGCTTCCAACAATGCGAGGTAACGGTTCTGGCTGTCCTTGATGTGGGGATAGTGCCGATCGATCACATAATCGGCCAGCACGCGCACGCTTTCGGTATCGCCGCGGGCGGCAAAGAACTGGAATGTGCCGACACGGATATGGCTCGCTGCGACGCGGGTGAAAACGGCGCCGGGCAGCGGCTCTTCGCGATAAACGGGCTCGCCTGTCGTCACCGCCGCAAGCGCCCGCGTCGTCGGCAGGCGAAGCGCGTGCATGGCTTCGCTGACGATATATTCGCGCAGGACCGGCCCCAGAGCGGCGCGGCCATC
Source organism: Rhizobiaceae bacterium (assembly GCA_028865845.1). Taxonomy (GTDB): domain Bacteria; phylum Pseudomonadota; class Alphaproteobacteria; order Rhizobiales; family Rhizobiaceae; genus Rhizobium. The sequence continues at coordinate 2,920 of JAGWJK010000504.1, read as the reverse complement.
GCCTCGCCGGGAAAACGGCGTCGGTCCGGCACCTTTGAGCTGAATGTCTCGGCGCCGGCCGTGACGATCAATCACCTCGCCAAGCAAGATCGCCCGACCATCGCCGAGTTGCGGCACGAAATTACCGAACTGATGGCCCGCATAGGCAATCGCGATCGGCTCAGCGCCCGCGAGCAGCGTATTTCCGGAAAAGATCGCCGCTGCATCGCGTTCCAGTGCCGCCGCATCCAAGCCGAGTTCCTCGGCGAGTGCGGTATTGAACTGGATCAGCCGCGGCGCTCTGACCGGCGTCGGCGCTTGTTCCGCAAAAAATTGCGGCGGCAGACGCGCGTAGCTGTTGTCGAAGGCAATCGGTGCTGCGGCGGGCAGCGTGATATCGCGAAGGGGAGAGCTCATGCTCTTAAGGTAGGGCCGGTGCGGATGCGACGCAAGGCAGCAATGGCGAAAGTGGGCCGGCTTCGACCCACTCTGCGCGAGATAGATTCTTCTTCTTCCCTCTATTCAGGCGCGTTGGGCCTCGCGGGGCAAGCAGGCTTCGCAGATGGCGGCGATGTGGCGATGATCCGTCCCGCAGCAGCCGCCAAGCACATGCGTCCGAGGGAGGCGCAGCATCAACTCGCGATACCGACGACCCAGATCGGCAGGATTGCCCGCATCCAATGTTTCACTTTCGTCGAGTTCGGCGTGGCTCATCACGGAGGCATTGGCGCGTATTCCGGAAATACGTCCGACCCAGGCGCTATCTTGATCGAGTTCGTCTTGAAAGTGGCTTGGATGGGCGCAGTTGATCATGTAGTAGGCTGCCGCACCGCCGGTCGCGGCATCCGTACTTTCGATCGCTTCCTGTATCGATTTGCCCGTGACGAGTTTTCCGTCTGTTTCGACAGTGAAGGAAATGACAACTGGCATGTTTTGCGCCCTGGCCGCGCGAACGATGCCGATCGCCTCGTCGATGTTGGTGAGCGTAACGGCGGTCACCATGTCCGCCTCGGAGCCGGCGAAGCTTTCGATCTGCGCGGCATGATAGTCCTCGGCTTCCGCTGCATTCATCTTGCCGGCTTTGTAGCCGTCGCCGCGTGGTCCTATGACACCGTTGAGCACGATCGGTGTTCCCGGCCGCTCGTATTCGGAGCGCAGTTCGCGAATGAGAGCCACGGCGTTTTCGTTTGCCGCTCTTAAGGCGCGAGCATCATAGCCAAGCTTTTCGCCCCAATCGGCATTGGCGCGCCAGGTTGCGGTGTCGAGAATGAAACCGGCGCGCTGCTCGCGGGCAATGTCGAGATAGGGAAGGTAGTAATTTCGGACCTGATTGCGACCCTCCGGTGATGCCAAGAGTGCGAAGGCGGCAAAGTGTGGCAGTTGCAAACCTTCGTGAAAGATCAGCGTCGTTTCCATGCCGCCGTCTGTCAGGAATATGCCGTTCCTTAGTTGCGGTAGATCGTTTCTGTATCTGGCCATGATAGTCTCCCCAGCAGTTGATCTTCAGACACGTTGAACACATGCCCATGAGCGAACCCCGCCGAACTCGGCCCATCCCAGGAAGCCGATGCAGTTGTGATCTGCTATTTCTGGTATTTTATTTATCTCTAAAATAGAGGGCTTGCGGTATACTATCGCGGAAAATTTTATTTCCGTTTTTCTTCAATGGTTTAGAGCCGCGATCTACGCACGGAGTGAAGATTGCGGTGAGGCATTAGTGGGCAATACTGTACTGTCAGTGCAGGAGGCAGCATGCGAAGGGGTGAGGAGACGCGCAGCCGGATATTGGAAGTGGCGGAGGCTGCAGTGCTGGCGAAGGGATTTGGGGGCACGTCGATCGACGAGCTGATTGCTGAAACCGGCATTACCAAAAGTGGCTTTTTCTATCATTTTCGCGACAAGAACGAGCTCGCCAAGGCTCTGCTGCAACGCTACATCGAAAATGACGAACGTATCTATGACGATATTTTCGGTCGTGCACGAGAACTGATGGACGATCCGCTCCAAGCGTTTCTGCTCGGTTTGAAATTGCTCTCCGAACTGCTGTCCGACCTTCCGAATGGTCATCCAGGCTGCCTGGTGGCGGCTTTCTGTTATTACGAGCGGTTGTTCGATCATGAAATCCAGATGATCAACCGCGATGCGGCCCTGGCGTGGCGGCGGCGGTTCAGCCTGATGTTCGAGGAGATCATGGCAATCTATGCGCCTCGGCTCCCGCTGGATGCGGACCAGCTCGCCGACATGCTGTCCAGCGTTCTGGAGGGTGGCATCGTCTTGTCCAAGGCACTGAGGGAGCCGAACAGCTTGGCCAACCAGATCCTGATTTTCCGCAGTTTCGTCAAGTTGCTGTTCAGTTCCGACTAAGGGACCGCGTTGAATCCAATCCCCGAATGAAAAATTGGGGGCGACCTCAGTCGCTCTCCATCTCCCGGGCCATTTCCACGAGCTTTCTCACCGTGTTGAGGTTGCGCGAGGTTCCCAATTTTAGTGCTGGTAATTTCAGCTTCGAGCGACCAGAGCCATCGGGATAATGGATGTAGATTTCCCGGCCGGCGACATGAACCTCTTCGCCGCCCGGCGCCACCAGCTTGTCGAGGGCGTCGGCCGGTGCCTGTTCCGGCAGAAAATTGACGAGCAAGTAGTTCGGCTTGGCGTGGGGAAAGGGAGAACCCTCGGCCGCCGCCTCCAGCTCTGCGCGGCTACGCAGCAGGACGCCCGGCGACTTGCCCATCTTTGCTGCCAGGGCCTCTTCCAGAAGTGCCTGCACTTTCGCTCCCGGTTCCGATGAACGAAAGAGCACATTGCCGCTCTGGATGTAGGTTTTGACGTCCGTGAAGCCTGCCGCCTCGCAGAGCGCTTTCAGCTCGGCCATCGGCAAGGCGCCGGTGCCGCCGACATTCACGGCACGCAGCAGGGCGACGTAGACGGGCATGGCTTTCCT
>JAGWJK010000503.1 GCA_028865845.1 Rhizobiaceae bacterium | reverse complement strand
GACGGAGCGCTGTGCCGCTTCCAGATCGCTCGTCCTGACGACGGGAAGCGGCGCATTGGTCGCCTCCGCCGCATCTCCCTGAATGCCGGCACCGATGCCCGCCGCTTCCATGGCATGATAGGTCGGGCCGTAGCTCACAAAACTCCAGTCGAAGGCCTCCTCGAAGAAGCGTCGGCTCTTCAGCACATCGGTCGATGGAAATTCGAGATAGTCGATCTGATAGCTCGCGGACATCGCATCCTCCAAATGTTCCCTTTTTGTTCTAAAACAAACAGGCTTCCGTGGCAAGACGAGCGGGAGAGAATATCGTGATTCAGCAGAAACGCCGCCCATCTGAAAATGGACGACGTTTGAGAAGATAGGACGTCAGACGCTGATGTCGATCACTTCATCGTGGGCATGACGAATTCGGCACCGTCCTTGATGCCCGACGGCCAACGCGCGGTGATCGTCTTGGTCTTGGTCCAGAACTTGATCGAGTCCGTTCCATGCTGGTTGAGGTCGCCGAAGCTCGAAGCCTTCCAGCCGCCGAAGGAGTGATAGGCGAGCGGAACCGGGATCGGTACGTTGATGCCGATCATGCCGATATTGATACGCGAAGCGAAGTCGCGGGCAGCATCGCCGTCGCGGGTGTAGATGGCAACGCCGTTGCCATATTCATGCTTCATCGGCAGTTCGAGGGCCTGCTCATAGTTCTTGGCACGAACGACAGAGAGGACCGGTCCGAAGATTTCAGTCTTGTAGATGTCCATGTCCGGGGTGACGTGGTCGAACAGGCTACCGCCGACGAAATAGCCGTCTTCATAGCCCTGCAGCTTGAAGCCGCGGCCATCGACGACAAGCTTGGCGCCTTCCTCGACGCCGCGGTCGATGAGGCCGTTGATGCGGTTATACGCATCCTTGGTGACGACCGGACCCATATCGGCCTTATCGTCGGTATAGGGGCCGATGCGCAGCGACTCGATCTTCGGAACCAGCTTTTCGACCAGGCGGTTTGCCGTATCCTCGCCGACCGGAACGGCAACCGAAACCGCCATGCAGCGCTCGCCGGCGGAGCCGTAGCCTGCGCCCATCAGCGCGTTGACGGCCTGGTCCATATCGGCGTCGGGCATGATGATCATGTGGTTCTTGGCGCCGCCGAAGCACTGGGCGCGCTTGCCGTTCGATGCGGCCGTGCCGTAGACGTAGCGGGCGATCGGCGTCGAGCCGACGAAGGAAACCGCGCCGATATCCGGATCAGTCAGGATCGCGTCGACCGCTGCCTTGTCACCGTTGACGACATTGAGAATGCCTGCCGGCAGACCGGCTTCGATCATCAGTTCGGCAAGCCGGATCGGCAGGGACGGGTCGCGCTCGGAGGGCTTGAGGATGAAGGCGTTGCCGCAGGCGATGGCCGGCGCAAACATCCACATCGGGATCATGCCCGGAAAGTTGAACGGCGTGATGCCGGCGCCGATACCAACCGGCTGGCGGATGGAATACATGTCGATCGAAGGACCTGCGCCTTCGGTGAATTCACCCTTCTGCAGATGCGGAATGCCGCAGACGAATTCGCAGACTTCGAGGCCGCGGATGATATCGCCCTTGGAATCCTCGACAGTCTTGCCGTGCTCCTTGGAGAGCATTTCGGCGAGTTCGTTCATGTTGGTATTCAGGAGTTCGACGAACTTGAAGAAGACGCGGGCGCGGCGCTGCGGATTGGTTGCGGCCCATTTCGGCTGCGCGGCCTTGGCATTTTCCACCGCCGCGCGGATTTCGCCGACGCTGGCAAGGGCGACTGTCGCCTGAACTTCGCCGGTTGCCGGATTGTAGACATTGCTGCTGCGGCCGCTAGTGCCGGCGACGTGCTTGCCGCCGATGAAATGACCGATCTCACGCATGGATGTGCCTCCTCGTTTCTATGGTGGCCTCAGGATCGCACTTCAATTTGCACAAATCAATCAGCTGTTATAAGCAACCGTTGTGCAGAAATTAAAGTCCTGGATGTGCAAATGGATTGGGATGACGTTCGCATGTTTCTCGCCGTCGCCCGCACGGGACAAATTCTTGCTGCCTCGAAACGGCTTGGGGTCAATCACGCGACGCTTTCGCGGCGCGTGACGACGCTGGAGGAGCGGCTGAAGGCGCAATTGCTCGTCCGCCGCCCGAACGGTTGCGAACTGACATCCGAGGGCGAGATTTTCCTGCATGCCGCCGAACGCATGGAAACCGAGATGCTGCGGGCGCAGGCAAGCGTCGGCCATCTCGACAGCACGATCACGGGAACGGTGCGCATCGGCGCCCCTGACGGTTTCGGCGTCTCTTTCCTCGCGCCTCGCCTCGGCCGGCTGATCGCCCGCTACCCCGAACTGCGCATTCAACTCGTGCCGGTGCCCCGCTCCTTCTCGCTGTCGCAACGCGAGGCCGATATCGCCATCACGCTGGAGCGACCGGAACAGGGTCGCCTCATCTCCTCGAAGCTCACGGACTACACGCTGGGCCTCTATGCATCGAAAAGCTATATCGACCGCGCCGGGTTGCCCGAAAGCGTCGAGGCGCTGAAGCTGCATCCGCGGATCGGCTATGTCGAGGACCTGATCTTCACGGCTTCGCTGAATTTCTCCGGCGAAATCATGCGCAGCTGGGACGCCTCCTTCGAAATCTCCACTGCGATCGGCCAGACTGAGGCGGTGCGCTCCGGGGCCGGCATCGGCATCCTACACGACTACATCGCCGGGCAGGATGCCGAGCTCACGCGCATCCTGCCGGATATTTCGATCAAGCGGGCCTACTGGACCACCTATCACGAGAGCGCCCGCGATCTCGTTCGCGTGCGCACCGTGGTGGATTTTCTGCAGGAGCTGGTGAGCGAAGAGCGGCGATTGTTCCTCTAGGCTAGCTATGCGGCTGGGCATGTTTCGGCGGCTCGTTGTTTTCGTCCGGATTTGGCATCGGCGTCTCGTCCGGCAGCCTGTCCGGCTCGGGCTCGCCAATCGGCGGCTCCGGCATCCAGCCGGGGCCTGGCATCGGGGGCTTTTCGGGCACAGGTTCGTGTGGCACGGACATGGCCAATTCCTTCTGTCTTGTTGCTGTCTTTGCAAAACGGCCGCAGGCCGGCGTGGTTCCCGATAAAGTCCACCAGGACCCGCTATCGCGTTGTGCCGCCATCATTCCCGTTGCATTGCGCTTTCGGCCGACTCGTGGCTAGGTGGCATCATCGACTTTCATTTCATTCGAGCCGGATCTCGGGGGACGCTTGATGTTGAAAGGCAGCGTATTTTTTGCCGCGCTCGCGGTCGGTCTCAGCGCATGCACCACCGTTGATTTTTCGGAACTCGCTCCGGCGACGCTGACCGGCAGCCTCTTCGTCATGTGGGTCGGCGAAGGCAATTCCAGCGGAGACGGCAATTTTGTCTTCGTGCCCGATCCTGCCGATCCCCTCACCTTCCACAGGGCGGACAAGTCGCTGCCCGGCGCCGAAATACAGCCGGGGCTGATGTACACCGACGGCGGCTCCATTCCGAAGATCGCCCAGGTTTTCAAGGGCCTGTCGCCCTGGGGATACGCGCCTGCCTATATGATACACGACTGGATGTTCGTGGCACATCACTGCATCGTCGATAAGCAGGACGACAAGCGGTTCGATCAGGTTCGCGACGTGTCGTTCGAGGATTCCGCCAAGATACTCGGCGAAGCGATCCAGGGATTGGTGAAGGCAAACAAGGTCCAGAAGAACGACGTGGCGGGAACGGCGATTACCGCCGCGGTCGCGAGTGGCATCGCGGAAAATCTCTGGAACACCAAGGGCGCCTGTGCCGCCTCCAAGGTCCGCCCTGAGGATATCGCCGCCGTGCAAAGAGCAATCCCCGGCGCGGTGCAGCCTGCTGCAAGAAAGACCTTCCGGCTCGCGCCGGAGACGCCCACTACCCCACCTCGCGGCCGGGCAACGATCGTGTCGCGGATTACGTTTTGAGGATGCGACGAAATAAGACAAGCCTCCGGGGTTTGTCGGATCGCTGAGATGGTTGGTCGTATCGCCCGTCGCGATTAAAGACGTTATATTTCCATCAACCTGCAGATGCCATAGTGGCGCTCCCGGACAATCCTAGAGTAAACCAAAATGTCATTTGGCGGCATATTGGGTCGGATAGCGATCCAGCTTCTTCTCAGCGTCGCCGTGATTGCGTTCAACGGCGGCGGGATATTGTTCATGTTTGTGATCGTGTGTGGGGTTCCGTGCGCATTCATATCGATGCTCGTCTTTGCTCCGATTGAATATATCGCTTCGAGATTCCGTGTCAGATGGCTGGCGCTTATTCTCATTCCACTTCTCGCGGCCGCATTGCCTTGGACTCGCTATTTCAGTGTGCAGGATCATCGCAATTTCTTTGCGGCGATCGGAGGATTGACCTGGATCTCCGGTTTGTTCGGCCTTTCCTGGAGCGCTTCTTCGCTGCTGGTTTTGTGGCTGGCGCAACCGCCATTGCCGGACGAGCGAATGTTCGGCTAATCTGTATCAAACGATCCGTCCGACAGGATTTACGCCCCTTTCATCTCCAGCCAGCC
>JAGWJK010000002.1 GCA_028865845.1 Rhizobiaceae bacterium | reverse complement strand
ATAAGCTTTCCCGGCATAACTATCCGCACGTGAGCGTACCGGCTGCAAACACCCATCTCACTGCCGATCCGCCGTCGGCGAACCGCACCGGGTTCAGCGAAGGCGACATCGATGCTGCGCTTGCGGCGCTGAACGAGACCTTTGACATCGATCGCGCCGATCTTGGGAAGATATTGCGGCGCGTCGAATTCGAGTCCGTGGCGCGTTCGCATGCGGACATCAAATGCGCCGATATCATGTCGCGTGACGTCATCGCAATCGACGCTGACGGGACGGTAGAGCAGGCCCGGTGGCTGCTTCTCAACCACAACGTCCGCACCTTGCCGGTGCGCGGAGCCGACGGAAGACTGATTGGAACCGTAGGTTTGCGTGAACTGGCGTTGTCGACGGGATCGCTGGATGGACGGTTGTCCGAGGCGACCACTGCCCGTGCCGAAGACAGGGCGTTCGACCTTTTGCCGCTTCTGACCAATGGAAAGACACATGCGGTCATCATTGTCGACGACTCCGACCGTATTTTAGGGTTGATCTCGCAGACGGACTTGCTGAGCGCAGTCGCGCGCGCTCTGCCGACGAATGACGGCAGGAGCCACGCCGCTTAAGCGGTTATCGCGGTCCGCAAGACTAATACCCCCGGCAGGCATTTCCACCGGCTGTTTCATGTATTCGTAGCGGCGGCATTTTACGCTTGTATCGAATCGTGCTCATATCGACGCGATTGCAGCCTGCCGTCTCAGAAGGAAATCTTATGAGCCCACTTGAATTTGCTGCCACGCTGCTTCTTGCAGGAACGACAATCGGTTCCGTATCCGTCGCTGCCATCCTCTGGATGCGGCTATCCCGACAGAACGAACAACAGAAAGCGAGCGGTGACGAAGCCCGCGATTTGGCCATGCGTGTGGTACTCTCGCTCGACGACCTGGTCGGAGCCTGTTACTCCGCGGCTAACGACTTTCCCGACGTCGATGTCGACGATCCATCGTCGTTTTTCTTCCATACCGACGATCCGGCGCTGCTGCTTCCCAAGGACGTGAACTGGTCTTTCCTCGGTCGTGAACTGTCGGATGAAGTAAGGTGGATGCCGAACAGGCTTCGCAATCTGACGGACGCACTGGAATCGATCAAAATCGACCCGCCGGACTATAAAGACCTGTTTGAACGTCGGCAGGACGGTTTCGCGCGGCTCGGACTGCGAACGATGGATCTTGTCGAAAAGATTTGCGAGCGGTTCGAACTGCCGCTGCCCGAGCGCCCCGCTTACTATAATCCTCGCCGGGACTTTCTTTCTAAAATTCGCGAAATGGAGGAATTTTGGAGGCGCCAGACCGAGACTGCGAGGCAGGTTCCGAGCGAAAAATCAAACATCACCCCGATTTTTGGCCGCGGAATGCCGGATAACCAGCCGAGCTGAGGCTTGCAATTCAGCCTGGGGGCGCTCGTTTCGAGTAAAATTTTGGAGATAGTAGAGTGTCATTCGCCGATATATCGCTGCGTCCCATAACGGCGATCGATGTTCCAAAATGCCAGCTGTTGTCTGCCGAACTTAAATGGCCGCACCGTCTCGAAGATTGGGCGCAGATGTATCGGCTGGCGGACGGTGCGGTCCTGGAGACCGCTGCCGGTGAGATAATAGGGTCGGTTTTTACGGCACTTCAGGGGCCTCGCGCGACGATCGGATTGATGATCGTCAAGCCGGCTTACCAGGGCAAAGGCTTGGGACGAAGACTTATGGAATGGGCGATCCAGCAGGTTGGCGATAGACCAATTGCGCTGAATGCCACTGACGCCGGCGTCGCGCTTTATGAAAAGCTCGGGTTCAAGACGGTGGGCGTCGTGCATCAGTACCAGGGGCATCTGAATGTGGAAGCCCCTCAGGATCGGCCGCATCAAATTCGACAAGCCGCCACTGCTGATTTTGATCGATTGGCCACGCTGTCCGATGCTGCCACGGGTTTCGACCGACGAGCACTTCTGACGGATATTTTCAGTTTTTCCAGACGGATAAGCGTCCTTGACCAGGGAGGGGAGATCGAGGCTTTCGGATGTTTGCGACCCTTCGGCCGCGGGCTGCATCTAGGTCCGCTGGTCGCTTCGAATGCCGATCAGGCGACGCAAGTCTTCCGTCATCTTGTCAGGGATCTGGGCGGCGAATTCATTCGGGTGGACTGCCCTTCCGATAGCGGTCTCGAACCTGTTTTCGTCGATAGCGGCTTGGCACAGGTCTCCAAGGTCCAGCAGATGGTAAGAGGCGATCCATTTTTTGCCGGCGCTGTAAAGCAATACGGGCTCGCCACGCAGGCGCTCAACTAGGAGCCATCCGCCGTCGTCGCCTCGTCCGCTGACCGGCGGATAATTTAAAACTCACACTGATCGGCCTGTCGCAAAAGCAGCTGCCTCGGGCGTATTTCAGCTCGAGGCACATGTTTTCCCAAGCTTTTGGCTTCAGCGGGAAAGCGGCGACATGGTCGAGCCGGGACCGAGCGAGCGCTGCACCATCACGGTGTCGGCCCAGCGGCCATAGCGAAAGGCAACCGCCGGCAAAAGACCGACGCGATTGAAGCCGAACCGTTCGTGCAAAGCGAGAGAGGCCGTGTTGTCGGCGTCGATATAGCCGATCATCTGGTGGAAGCCCGCCGCCGCGCAGGCATCGATAAGCCCGCGCATCAGCAGGCTTCCTATACCCTGGCCGACATGATCGTGGTGCACATAGATCGAATGCTTGACGGTGTAGCGATAGGCCGGGCGCTTGCGGAACAGCACTACATACGCATAGCCGACCACCTTTTCACCGTCGAGCGCAACGACATGCGGAAAGCGGCGGTCTTTCAGATTCTTCCGCCGTTCGCGCAGGTCGTCCGGCTGCGGCGTATCGCTATCGTCAACCCCATCCTCGACACCGCGGCGAATATGGCGACGATAAATCGCCAGCATGGCATCGACGTCCGCCTCTCGGGACGGACGAATCATGATTGTCTTGTCCTGCGTCATGCCTGAACCTGAATTTCCCGCTCTATTCCGCGACGACGTAGGTATAGAGCCTAATGCGGCCCGACGCATCGGTTTCGCGATAGAGACCCTGAATCTCCACTTCAAAACCCGGGAAGATGTTGAAGCAGGTTTCGAACATCTTGAGATAGTCGATCATGGGTTTTGCCTGTTCCGTCAGGCGTTCGCCAGGCACTATCGTCGCGATGCCCGGAGGATAGACGACGAAGGGTGTCGTTGCGATGCGGCCGGCGATGTCGTCGATCGGCAGATAATCGACATCGTTGCGCACCAGGCAGCGTGCCGCATCATGGGGCGACATAGCGATCGGCGGCAGGTGTTCGGCAGAAAATTGCTTTGTTTGAAGCGTGCTGACATCGGCCTGACGGAAGAAATTGTGCATGTCCGCGCAGAGATCGCGAAGCCGCACGCCTGCATAGCGACCCGGCCGGCGTCGATAGAACTCCGGGATAGCCTCTTCCAGCAGGGCATTGTCGTCATGCAGCTTCTTGAAGGCTACGAGGCCGCTGATCAAGGTACCGGCCTTGCTCGCTTCGACGCCGGGGGTGAGAAGGAACAGCAGCGAATTGAGGTCGTTCTTTTCCGCGACGATGCGGTTTTCGCGCAGATATTGCGCGACCACCGGCGCCGGGATGCCATGTTCGGTGTATTTTCCCGTTGACCGGTCGAAGCCGGGGGTGAGCAGCGTGAGCTTGTTCGGATCCGTCATGGCAAAGCCGGGCTCCATCCCCGCAAAGCCATGCCATGCAGCGTCCGGCGTCAGGTGCCAGAAGGCGGGATTGGTGGCGAGCTGGTCGGTTGCGATGCTTTCCCACGGCACGTTATGTGCGGCGCCAGGGCTCGACACATCCGGAATTGCCACCCGTTCCGGCACGAAGGGCTCGAAGAACCAGCGGCGCTCTGGCCGATTTTCCTTTTCCTCGAATTCACGGCGAACGGCACGGATCTTCTTGCGCAGCTCGATGCCGAGGCGGATCGTATCGTCCCAGAGCACTTCGCCCGAGCGACCCTTCATCATCTGCGCGCCGACATCAAGCGAGGCGAACAGCGGGTAGAAAGGTGAGGTCGAGGCGTGCTGCATGAAGCTTTCGTTGAAGCGACGATGTTCCACGCGACGTTTCTGGGCGGTGATATGCCGATCCTTCATGTGGATCTGCGACGCCTGCGAGAAGCTTGCCAGCTGCTTATGGGTGGATTGGGTGGCAATGATGCCCGGCGCGTCAGGTCCGAGATCGGCAAGGCCCATGGCAAAACGCCCGGCATAGAGCGGATGAAACTTCATGAAGCCCGCCCACGCCTCGTCGAAGAGGATGTAGTCGCACAGATGGCCAATGCGCTTGAGGATCATTTCCGCATTGTGAATGGTGCCGTCATAGGTGCATTGCTCCACCACGGCGACGCGGAAAGGCCGCGGCTTCTTGTAGGCTTCCGGGTCTTTTACCAACGGATGGGTGCGGATGCGCTCGCGAAGTGCGTCCTCATCCATGGACGCGAAATCCATGGGGCCGATCAGGCCATAGGGATTGCGCCTAGTCGGCAAATAGACCGGAATGCCGCCGGAAATCATCAGGGCGCCGTGATGCGCGGCCTTGTGGTTGTTGCGGTCGAACAGCACGAGATCGCCGTCGGTAACGAGCGCGGAAAGCGCCACCTTGTTGGAGGTCGAGGTGCCGTTCAGCACGAAATAGGTCTTTTCGGCACCGAAGATCTTGGCCGCTTCCTTCTGTGCGGCAAGCGCCGGTCCCTCGTGGGTCAGGAGATCGCCGAGGTCGAGCACGGAATTGTCGAGATCGTCGCGGAACACCGCTTCGCCGAGATGCTCCATGAAGACGCGGCCGATCGGGCTGCGGCTATAGAAGATGCCGCCATTGTGTCCGGGGCAAGTCCAGAGGTGGTTGCCCTCCTCGGCGTAGTCGACCAGCGCGCCGAAGAACGGCGTCTTCAGCGTCTCGGCATATTGCTTCAGCCGGCTGATAAGGCTTTTGGCGATGAAGGCGGGCGTTTCTTCTGACAGGAAAACATAGCCGTCGATGAAATCGAGTACTTCGACCGGCACGTCCTCGAAGCGCTTGCGGCGGATCAACAGGATAATCGGGAATTCCAGGCCCCGACGGCGCATCAGGTTGATAAGGGATGCCGTTTTTCCCTCCAACCCCTTTTTGCCCCAGTCGACCAGCATGCAGCCAATGGCCGCGTCGGTCTGAACGGAGATCTCGGCGTCTTCCAGATTGCGGGCGCGCACGACCTCGAAACCGGAGCGTTCGATCTCCGCGACGATCTGGTTGTAGCGGGCGCCCTCCAGATCGTCGGCGTCGAAGGCTGGCGTTGCGAAGAGAAAGTTGAAACGTCGAAAATAGTCCATCTGGGTACCCGCTCCTAGTCTGTCACGAGGTGTCGGCGCATTTCATGACATGGATGTGACAGCCTGTTGAATGTCGGAGACACGGTTGATCAGGAGAATAATCCTCAAGTTCGTTTGCTATAGTCGCTATTGCGCGTGAACCGCCGCAGAGCAACCGAGCGCTCTCACCCTCATTCATCTTTGTCGGCTTGCTGCCGATATTGCACCGTCGGCCAAACGCGCGATGATAATCCCCAGTTCCGGCGATATGACCTCTTTTGCCCCGGCTACGCCTTGTTACGCTTGTAGCGTGTCTCGCGATTCGTCGTTGAAGACGACAGACGTGCAACCACACTGAATGAGGGAAGAGAGCAAGATGACGGACGCCAAGAGCGGTATCTCGGGCCTGAAGCCAAACATCACGGTCGTCGGCGTTGGCGGCGGCGGCGGCAATGCGATCAACAACATGATCGCGGAAAATCTGGCGGGTGTCGACTTTATCGCGGCAAACACGGATGCCCAGGTTCTCGCCACATCCAAGGCGTCGCGCCGCATCCAGCTTGGGGCGAATGTCACGGAGGGTCTTGGCGCCGGTGCGTTGCCGGAGATCGGGCGCGCCGCTGCCGAGGAATCGATCGATGAAATCATGGATCATCTGAGCGGTTCGCATATGTGTTTCGTCACCGCCGGCATGGGCGGCGGGACAGGAACGGGTGCTGCGCCGATCATCGCGCAGGCGGCCCGTGCAGCCGGCATTCTGACCGTCGGAGTCGTCACGAAACCATTTTCCTTCGAAGGCAATCGCCGCATGAAGATTGCGGAACATGGCATCGAAGCGCTGCGCCAGGCAGCCGACACGGTCATCGTTATTCCGAATCAGAACTTATTTCGCATCGCCGACGCCAAGACCACATTCGCCGATGCCTTTCTGACCGCTGATCGCGTGCTTTACTCCGGCGTCGGCTGCATCACCGATCTCATCGTCAAGGAAGGCCTGATCAACCTTGATTTTGCCGACGTCAGATCGGTCATGCGCGGCATGGGACGAGCGATGATGGGGACGGGCGAAGCCACCGGAGACAGCCGAGCGATGCGGGCGGCGGAGGCCGCGATCGCGAACCCATTGCTCGCCGATGTTTCGATGAAGGGGGCCAAGGGTGTTCTCGTCTCGATCTCCGGCGGCCGGGATATGACGCTCTTCGAAGTGGACGAGGCAGCGAGCCGCATTCGTGACGAAGTGCAAAGCGATGCCGAAATTGTCGTTGGGGCGATCTTCGATCCCGATCTCGATGGCCGGTTCCGTCTTTCCGTCGTCGCGACTGGACTGAACCCAAGCGAAGAGGCGGGGGCGATGGACGTCTACAGCCAGAATGTGCACCAGCTTCACAAGTCTCAGTAACCCGAGCGCTTCTTGACGCTGCGAGACAGGCCGGGCTTTTCATGCCCCGGTCTGTCGTGCGAGTGTCACGGCCGGCGAGCATTCTTGCCGATCGGCCCCGCACTCAATCGGTTTGCATGATGCGTTCAGTTTGAGCTTTGCGGCAGATCGCAAAATCCGATCGTGGCATCGCCAGCCGCCGGAGATTTCAAATTCAGCCTCCAGGGGCCACCGTCGAAGAAAATGCTTTTTTCGGCAAGCGAAGTCTCGATCGTATGGCACAGTTCCTGAGGGTCGCCGCCATTTATCGCGACGGACACGGTGACGGTTTTCGCCTCCTCCGAATAGACGCATGGAGACACCGAGATCGTCGTATCGACGGCGCGGCACAATGTCTTCGCGTTGGCGACGGCGTCGTCATCCGCGATCGCATGTCCTGCGCTCATCGATACGAGCAGCGCTAAAATCATCAAACGAGCCATTGTCTCTTTGCTCCGCGACTTCAGGTCTTTTGACAAAGAAACGCAAATGTCCGAGCTCGGCAACCGTGACAGGTCGCCACGCTCCCATTTTGTGAAGACGCGCCATCCTGCGCTTTTTAACGCTTTCGGCACGTATCGTCGCGGGGGGCCTGGTTCATTAAATTCGAGAGGCTGCGTGGACGTACTGCTTATTGGTTATGCCCGATATCTTATTCGCGAATTGCGCGAACCTGTAAGTCGGCTAAATTATAACTGCGGATGTTCGTGAATTACCTAAGATTATTTCAAGAAGAAATGCCTTTTAGTGAGCGGTTATGCATCTGTTTCGACGGATTTATCTTAAAATTTTAAGAATTAATGAATTTTATTCTACGCAGTGAGAAGCTTAAATATTTGGGGAGGAAATGCAGGGGGGCGAAAATGCGTAGAGTGGTTATTTTCCTTCTTATCTCCGGTCTGACGGGCGGCGAGGCATATGCTTTCCAGGAATGCAATGGCCACCCGCACGTTCGCGTGTTGTGGCAAAAGCAAATCATCGAAGTTGACGACACCTTCTACCAAATGAAGAGGGAGAAGATCGCCAAAAAATCTGAGCGTCTCGTTGGCCACAACATGGTGTTCGTCCACAGTGGCAGTGGCGACACGCTCATCCGAGACGGCGTTTCCACGTCCTATAGCTGCGTCGATGGTGAAGGTCAGGTCGGTCTGAAGAAAGCGACTGTGCAGGCCTACGAAGCCAACCCCTTTGTGGAAAGCAAAACGCCGGTGGCCGATGAAACGATAACCGGAAGCCGCTCAAGCCCTTCTTCGGGTAAAGGTCACGGTCACGGCGGTGGCGGCAAGAACAAGTAGTGGTGGGCCGCTTACTCCCAATAAACCTTGATCAGCGGCTCATTCCGAAAAACCAAAGACGCAATGAACATGCTCTGCGCGTGCCGAGAACCACCGGTGCGTGGCCACAAATCCATCGGTAACGATTGTTGCCATTACCGCTGAACCCTTCGGCGCTTCGAGCGTTCTATCGTCCGATCAATATTCTCAAACTTTTCGAGGATGTCATGAAGGCTGTCGCAACGCTCGCGTTCTGTATCGTGACTGCAGTGGGCGGGTGCTTCGCCGCGGCATCCGTTGCGTCCCTGGTCATGGCAAAGTCGGAAGCGCCGCACTTGATGGTGACGTCCGCGCCCGATCTCTGGACTGAGACGCCCGTCAGGGTCGACCCTTCCAAGCAGGCCTATGAACGCCTTCCACCGCTGCTTTCCACCTATGCCGCCAATGTTTCGAAGATCGGGCAGGAGCCTCGCCCTCTGGTCACGTCAGCCGCGCCCAAACAGGATCGGCTAGCGGGCTCTCGGGATCATGCGGACTGGTGCGCCGCCAAATACCGCTCATTCGATCCCGAAACCAACAGCTACCGTTCATTCAGCGGCGATATCCGCACCTGCGTGTCTCCGTTTGATGGTTCCAGCCAGGCGGCGGCCATGCCGCAGGACCAAGGTCAAACGACGGAAGCCGTCCCACCCTCAGTCGCTTCCTGGTGCGCGAACCGGTACCAGTCGTACCGGGCCGACGATAATACCTATCAGCCCTATGACGGCCCCCGCCGTACCTGCGAGGGACCACGCGTGAGCGACCAGATCGTTTCGAGCCTGTAGGCATCCGCTTGGCGAGGCCGAGTTTGCGGACGGCATCGAAGCATGTTTTCCCTCCTATGGTGTTGAGGAATGTCAACCCAAGCCGGGAGCCGTTTTTCTTCTTGTCGACGCAATGAAACCTTTCGATTTTTGGGCCGTTGTCAGGCTATGACCGACGCAAAGCTGAAACTGAAATCGACATCAGTCGACGCCGCCGAACCGGAAGTATTCGATGAGGCGCGCCAAGGCGAACCACCGCTCGACGAGGTCGTTCCTCCCGCGGAAATCGAACCCGATCTGACGTTGTCACCCGAGAAGGCCGAGCAGGCGCGAAAGAGATATTTACTCAAGCGTTTCTGGATCAGCGCGCGTGGCTATTGGAGCCGAAGGGGAGACGGCTTTGCCTGGCCATGCACGATCGGCCTGCTTGTTCTGATCGGCATGAATGTCGGATTCCAATACGGTATCAACCGCTGGAATCGCGGGATCTTCGACGCAATCGAACGTCGCGATGCCGGCACCGTCTATTTCCTGAGCGCTGTATTTCTGCCGCTGGTGCTCGGAAGCGTGGCGCTCGTGACTGTTCAAGTCTACGTCCGCATGATGATCCAGCGGCGCTGGCGTTCCTGGCTCACCAGTTCGCTGATTGCTCGCTGGCTGGCGAATGGCCGTTACTATCAGTTGAACCTGATCGGCGGCGATCACAGCAATCCCGAGGCGCGCATCTCGGAGGATCTGCGGATTGCAACGGAATCCCCGGTCGACTTCCTCGCTGGTGTCATTTCCGCATTCTTGTCGGCCTCGACTTTCATCGTCGTGCTGTGGACGATCGGCGGAGCCTTGTCATTCCCGATTGCGGGAACGGTCGTCACCATTCCCGGCTTCCTCGTGGTGACGGCGGTGGTGTATGCCGTTATCACGTCCACTTCGATCACGTTCATCGGCCGTCATTTCGTCGAAGTCTCCGAGGTCAAAAACCAGGTTGAAGCCGAGTTTCGCTACACCCTGACGCATGTGCGCGAAAACGGCGAGAGCATCGCATTGCTCGGCGGAGAGGAGGAGGAGCGCAACGACCTCGACAGGACCTTCGGCAACGTGCTGAAGCAATGGGCGCTGCTTGCGCACCAATATATGCGCACGACGCTCGTGTCGCAGGGGTCGATGCTGATTGCGCCCGTCGTACCGGTCCTCCTATGCGCACCGAAATTTCTCGCAGGGACCATGACCCTCGGTGAAGTGATGCAGGCCGCCTCCGCCTTCGCCATCGTTCAGAGCGCGTTCGGGTGGCTGGTCGACAACTATCCGCGTCTTGCCGACTGGAACGCCTGCGCGCGCCGCGTCGCCTCGCTGATGGTGTCGCTCGATGGGTTGGAGCGGGCCGAACAGAGCGGCTCCCTCGGGCGCATCGAGCACGGTGAAACTAAGGGCGATGCAATGCTGAGCCTCAACGAGCTCTCCGTGACGCTCGATGACGGCACATCCGTGGTCAAGGAGACGAAGGTCGAGATACAGCCCGGCGAGCGAGTGCTGGTGGCGGGAGAATCCGGGTCCGGCAAGAGCACGCTGGTGCGGGCTATCGCCGGGCTCTGGCCGTGGGGGCAGGGGAGCGTCAACTTCCACGCCGACAGACGATTGTTCATGTTGCCGCAACGGCCATACATACCGTCGGGGACGCTTCGCCGCGCCGTCGCCTATCCTCGCGCGGCCGATGACTGGACGCCGGATGAAGTGAAGGCGGCGCTTGAGAAAGTGGACCTCGGTCACCTAGCCGATAAGATCGAGGAAGATGCGCCATGGGATCAGACATTGTCCGGCGGTGAAAAGCAGCGGCTCGCCTTTGCCCGTCTCCTCCTTCACAATCCCGATGTCGTCGTGCTCGATGAGGCTACCGCGGCGCTCGATGAGAAGAGCCAGGACAAGATGATGGAGATGGTAATCCGCGAACTGCCGCAGGTTACGATCCTCAGCGTCGCGCATCGCGCAGAGCTCGAGGCCTTCCATAGTCGCAAGATCACGTTGGAGCGCCGCAGGGGCGGTGCAAAGCTCGTCAGCGACATCGACCTTGCCCCGCGCAGGAAAAAACACAGGATGCTATCGCTCCTACTGAACGACCGTTACTCGCTACGCAAAGGCAGCTCGAGCTCCAAGAGAGCGCCGTCGCCAGTGCCTCGAGATCAGGGTTAAAACCTGAACGCTTTCCCTATTGAGAGTGCCAGCCGAGAGCCAGTCGCTTCATCGCGCCCACACCGGCGGCACCTTAGCGGGGCAGGTGACAGTCAATCAGCCTTCGAGATTTGCCGATACCTGCGCATCGTCGTTGCAAAATGGGCCGGATCGTTCAAGCGAGATCCGTCGAGCTGATGGATGGCTTGATTGTGAGGCGACAGCTTTACGACGTCAGGTGTCGTGTAGGCTTCGTCGATCACGGCGGCAAGGACATCGATCCAGCGGTCAATCTCCTCCTTGGACCACATTTCACCGGCCTCCGGCGTGAAGGGTTCCGGAACCACCCAGGGCTCGTGACTCAGCCAGAAGGCATCGATTCCGAAATCGGTCATCCGCCGCTGCACGTCGAAGACGGAGACTCCGGTTTGCTCGCGAAGCGGCGCCATCGACCAGCGCGTCATTTCCATTCGATGGGCGGAGATGTGCGGATGAGAGCGGGCAAGACCACGGATTTTTCCAAGCCGCGCATCCATATAGTTGTTGGCAAGAACGGAGAGGTCCGAAGCCTCGTGGATACCGTCGCCGCCCATGGCCACGGTCCAGGCGTAGGCTTTCATCACCTGCTGCACATTTCCGAAATATTCGCGGATCTTGCCGCAGGACTGCGGCCTGTCATAGTCGAGGTGGTAGCGATCCTCGATCCTTGCGACGATCGGGGCCGGCAGGAAGGGCGCGAGCTCTGCGGAGCATCCGTAAGCGCCGACCGACGGTCCGTTGCCGCCTTTCGGCGCGCCGAATGTCTTGTGCAGCATGTACATGCAGGCATCGAAACCCAGTTCTCTCGCCCGCAATTTCCCCATGACGCCATTGAAATTGGCATGGTCGTAGAAGCAGAGGCCGCCGGCCTCGTGGACGATCCGCACCCATTCCTTGATGTCGGGATTATAGATGCCCATGTCGTCTGGGTTGCCGATCATCAGTGCCGCCGTGCGATCCGAGACCGCCGCCTTCAACTGCTCGAGCGAAGGGTAGCCATTTTCCTCAAGCGTCAGCGTTACCACCTTGAAGCCGGCGGTTGCGGCCGTTGCCGGATTGCAGGGATGTGCTTGGATCGAGGTGATGATTTCATCCCGCTTGCCGAGTTCGCCGCGTGCAGCGAGCCAGGCGCGGGTGACGGCGCAGTTGGTATAAGCCGCATCCGCGCCGCCGCCAGGCTGGAAAACGAACTGGTCCATTCCCGAGAGATCGCGCAGCATCAGGTCGAAACGGTGCAGGAATTCCAGCGTTCCCTGCAGGGTAGTTTCATCCTGCAGGGGATGCGTTTCCGCCATTTCCGGCCGCCAGGCGATGGCCTCGCTGACGGGCGCATTGTATTTCATCGTGCATGTACCGAACAGGCTGACGCCTTGCATGCCCAATGTCATCTGCGCGAGATGCAGGTAGTGCCGGAATACCTCGGGCTCCGACAGTTCGGGCAGGTGCGGCCGGTTTTTCCGGGCGAGCGCTGCAGGAATGAGAGCGTCGGCACTTTCGTCGCCGTTGAAGATCATGCCGCGACGTCCGGGCTGGCTCATTTCAGTGATGATAGGCTCGTCCCAGCGGGCTGCGTGATAGCGGGGCAAATTCTGGCTCATTCGGACAGCACTTTCTTCAGGGCGGCGACAAGAGTGTCGATATCGGCGTCGGTATGGATCTCGGTGACGCAGTAGAGCGCCGTCTGGCCGAGGTCCGGATCGTCGGCGCTCAGGTCGATGCCACCAAAAATGCCATGGGCGAGCAGCGCCTTGTTGATGGCGGCAACCGATTTGCCGGTCGCGGTGAAGTCGACCATGAATTCCTTGAAAAATCCGGTGGGGTGCCTGATTTTCACGCCCGCAATGCCGCCGATCTGCTCGGCCGCACGATGGGCATTGGAAAGTATCGCGCGGCCAAGTTCGGCAAAGCCCTGCGGACCGAGCAGCGCCATGTAGGCTGCGCCCGCTATGGTCCAGAGATAGGTGGAATTCCCGGTCCAATCCTTGCCTTCATCACGCATGCCGTAGGATGTCTGGTGAAACAGGCTGAGGCCAAAACCATGTTCGCCTTCCGTCGATGTCGGCGCAATGCTGACGAGGAAGGTCGGATATTCCCGCGCATACTGCTCTTCGTGGCGCGAGGCGATAAACCCGCCAACGCCGCCGCCGCCATGCATATGGACGCCGAGCGGCTGTATCGAGCCGACGGCGATGTCGGCGCCATAGGCAGAAGGAGGCGCAATCACGCCCAATGTCAGCGGATCGACACCGACGATGGTCTCGGCGCCGACTGTGCGCGCAATCTTTGAGATCTCTGCCGCTCTGGTTTCAAGCAGGCCATGATAGCCAGGGTTTTCGAAATAGACGGCGGCGGTCGATGCGCCGACGGCGCTGCGCAATGCGCCAAGATCGACAAGGCCCGTCTGCGTCTCTGAGCCGACCAGCACGACGTCGATCGCCCTGTCTTCGATTGCTGCGGCACAATAGGTGCGGATGACCGACAGGCGTTCGGGGGACACAGGTCCGGCAATCACCACCTGCGAACGCCCGGTAAGGCGCGCGGCCATGCGGATCGCATGCCCTGCAGCGCATCCCCAACTGTAGACCGGCATGCCGACGAGATCCATGTCTAGCAGTTCGCCGAGCTGGCTGCTGAACTCGAACCACGCCTGATTGCGGCCGTGATCCGATTCCGGCGAGCCAAAAACGGAAGACAGCCATTCCTGCCGGCGGACCAGTTCGTCGCAGACGGCGGGAACATGATGCTGCCAGATGCCGCCGCCGAGAAAGCTGAGATTGGCTTCGCAATCGCTATTCTTGGCCGCAATGTCACGCAGATGGCGCTTCAGGGCGGCTTCGGAACGCATGCCCGCCGGCAACGCCAACGGAGCTTTCATCCCATGGTCGGCCGGGATCTGCTCGAACAGTTCGCCAATCGATTTCGCCCCGATCGTTGCCAGCATTTCGGCCTTTATGGCGTCGACGCTGTTTGCCATCCAGGGATGCGCCGCAGTACCGCGTGTCATTCAAAAATCCTTCGATCCGATCAGAAGTATCATCGAAATTCGCACAAATGTTCGCATTTAACAAGTCTGCGAATGCGACAATCACGGGCAAGCGCGCAGCCGGACGAGCATGGAATCATTCGGACCCGTATCGACGCGCCGGTAGCCGGCAAGCGCTTCGTCAAGTTCGGGATCGCCGGTGTCGATGAGCAACTCTGCTCTGGGCAAAGCGAGAAGTTTTTCGCGTGTGCAGACGATCCTCAATCCGGCCGGGCCAATCGTCCGCAACAGCTTCGGCGAAATCTGCTGGTTACCGCGTCCGAACAAGAAGCCCTGTCCGCCGATGATACTGGTGATCAGCAGGATATCGGCATGCCGTTCGCACAAGCCTTCGAGAGTATCGGCATCGGCGTCCATGGCGATCGTCTGCCCGTCGCAGACCACGTCCACGCCGAGCAACGTTTCTTCCAGGCCAAAGGCAGGTTTGACCAGCGCCATCGTCGTGCCGGCGCCTAAGATGACCAGCTGTCCCGGCCTTGCCTGCCGGGCAAGCGTCCGTCCGAGCGCCTCGATCGCGGCCTCGCCACCATCGGGCCTTGCTGCTTTCGCCGATTGGAAATAAGTCGGGATGGCGGGTGTTTTCGCGTAGCCGAAGAGATGGGTCGAGGGCCGTCCGGCCGCCAATTCGGCCTCGTCCGCATCCATGATTTCGGCAAGGCGCTCGCCGGAATTCCGCATGATGGCGCGTGCCGCTGTCTCACCTGCAGCCTCGGGGCTCACTGCGAAAACTGCGGAGTGCATTTTTACGCCGGTCGGGATACCGATCAGGACAACCCGGTCGCCGACGGCGTCGAAGATGTCGCGTGCAGTGCCATCTCCACCTGCAAAAAGGATCAGGCCAATGCCGCTCCGTATCATTTCCGTGGCGGCGGATTTGGTGTCCCCGGCGGTGGAGATTTCTGCATAGGAACCTTCCAGCAACAGGGGTGCAAAACCGGCCGAACGGGCAGCGGATGCGCCCATCGCTTCAGATGCAACGAGAATGTCGAGATCCGGACTAAGGGAGAAAAGTCGACGAAGCGCCCGCTTGGCTCGCTCTTCGGCAATCGGTATCCCTCCGCTTTCCTGCGCATCTTCAAGGTTTGCAAAGAGATCGCTGCCTCTTGCCGCAAGCCGACCACCTATCCCTGCAATCGGGTTGACGATCAGGCCTATGCGCTGTCGGTCAGCCATCGGCGCGAGACAGATCCTGTTTCAATCGGCTGAGCGCCATCAGCCGCCGGTCTCGCCAGGCGACCCGTTCTTCCCAGCGATCGAGCGGTAGCTGTTCGCGCCGCTGTTCGGCGACCTTGGCAACCAGGTCGGGCGTCCACGGGTCGTGCTGACCGCGTTCGTCGCCCATCCGCTCATAGGCCGCACCCATTCGCGCGGCGTGCGCGCTGATGCCGCCTCGAACGTTGAGGTCGCTGGTTTCGAAGGGGCCGATAAAGGCGTAGCGCATCCCCAATCCATCGCGGATGATCTTG
Source organism: Rhizobiaceae bacterium (assembly GCA_028865845.1). Classification (GTDB taxonomy): domain Bacteria; phylum Pseudomonadota; class Alphaproteobacteria; order Rhizobiales; family Rhizobiaceae; genus Rhizobium. The sequence continues at coordinate 5,362 of JAGWJK010000002.1, read as the reverse complement.
TCGAGATCGTCGACAGAAACGACACCGTCTCGCACCAAACAATAAGCTTCGCGCAACACCGCGCCCTGCAGCCGATTGAATACGAACCCTTCGATCTCGCGCCCAAGCGTCACCACCGACATGCCGGCGTCGGCGAATATGCGCTGGGCGGACTGCAGGACATCTGATGCGGTGACGGGGGCGGGCACGAGCTCGACGACCGGCAACAGGTAGGGAGGATTGCCAGGGTGAGCGACAAGGCAGCGATGGCGGTCGGGCAGGTCACCGGCAATGGCGCTGGCCGTCAGGGCCGAAGACGACGAGGTGAGAATCGTGTGGCGCGGCGTCGCGGCGGCGAGACGGGCGAAAAGCTCCTGCTTCAGGGCCAGAATCTCCGGCGCGGCCTCGATCACCAGGGCGGCATCGCCGACGGCAGTCTTGAAATCGTCGGTATAACTGATGCGGCTGATGATTTCGAGATCAGGCTCTGCGAGCAAGCCATAGGTGGAAAGCTCCTGCAGCCGCTCCGCGACCACCACTTTGGCCTTGTCGAGCTGCGATGCTTCAAGATCGTTCACCGTGACCGAAAAACCAGCGCGCGCAAAGGTAATCGCCCAGCCGGTGCCGATCGAACCCGCGCCGACGATGGTGATTTTTTGCGAACTTGCATCGGTCGCTGTCATCCTGTCTCATTCCTCTGCGATCTCGTGTGTAGCGTACACTAGCGTCCATCGATAAAAAGGCGCAATAGAAAATGGTTGAAATTCGCACAAATGTTCGAATATTGAGCGCCCATAACTAAACGAAGGATTGAAGACGATGCAATCTCTCAAAGGCCGGACGGTGCTGTTGACCGGCGCATCCAAGGGAATCGGTGCGGCGACGGCGAAGACGCTGCTGGACATGGGCGCCTATCTGATCGCCCATTACGGCACGGATCGCGCCGGCGTGGAGGCCGTACTGAAGGATGTCGATCCCGATCGTTATCGCATCTTGCAAGCGGATTTCAGCAAGCTTGCCGATGTCCGGCGGTTGTGGGACGAGGCCGTCGCCTGGCGCGACCGTGTCGACGTTCTGGTCAACAATGCGGCGATCTTCCTCAATGCCGGTGGCATCGAGGAAGACGAAGCCGAATGGGATGAAGTCTGGGATAGGACATTGCTGGTCAACGTCCGTGCGCCATCCGATCTGATGCGCCGGGCGGTGCATCATTATAAGGCGATGGGCGGCGGCATCATCGTCACCGTCGTCAGTTGGAACGCCCAGCGCGGATCTTCCAGCCCGAAGACCATCGCCTATGCCGCCTCGAAAGGCGCGCTCAAGGCCGCGACCCAAACCATTGCCCGGACTTATGCCGACCAGAACATCCTCGCCTATATCATTGCGCCGGGTGTGGTGAAGACGCGGATGTCGGAGGAATCGGCCGCTGTGCTCGGCGGCGTCGATAAGTTGACGGCAAGCCTTGCCATGGGCGAATGGGTGCCGCCGGAAGAGATCGGCTCGCTGATCGGTTTCCTCGCAACCGGGACCTGCCGGCATATGACGGGTGGCACCATCGATTTCAACGGCGCCAGCTATGTCCGTTGAGCCGGCGTTGGTTCCGCCATGGCAATGGCCGGAGGAACGTTGGCGCAAGCGTATTGAGACCGTGCGGGCGGGGCGACGTCTTGCACCCTCCACCTGGCCCGGTGGAGCAAGGGCTGCGGTCGCACTATCCTTCGATTGCGATCACGAGACGTTCGAACTTGGTGCCGGAGGAGAGGCGATCGGCCGGCTGGGATGGGGCGAGTTCGGCCGTCGCGTCGGCGTGCCGAGGATCCTGGCTTTATTGGCAAGACATGGCGTCAAGGCGTCGTTCTTCATGCCTGCGATTTGCGCGCTGATTGATCCCGATGAACCCAAGCGTATTCGCGATGAAGGCCATGAAATCGCGATGCATGGCTACATCCACGAGAACACTTCCCTTCTCGATCCGCCGACCGAACGCGAATTGATGCTGCGGGCAAGGGAGATTCTGAGCAAGGCCACTGGCGTCGACCCGGTCGGCTTTCGGGCATCGCATTGGGACCTGTCGCCCTCCACGCTTGCGATCGTCCGGGACATGGGGCTGGCCTATGATTCATCGATGATGGCCGACGACAGCTGTTATGAGCTGCTTCTGGACGGTCGACCGAGCGGCGTGGTCGAGATCCCGGTCGACTGGGTGCGCGATGACGCCGTCTATCTGTTGTTCAATCGAAATCCGCCGACGCGGCCCTATATGTCGCCGGACGACGTCTTGAAGATATTCATGCGCGAACTCGACATGGCGATCGATGAAGGCGGCGTCTTCCAGCTCGATCTGCACCCTTTCGTCATCGGATATCGCTCACGCCTCTTCATTCTCGATGCACTGATCCAGCATGCCAAGGCCCGCGGTCCCGTCTGGTTCACCACCCATGCGGGCCTCGCATCATACGTAGTAAAATCGCACGATGGTGCGAATTATGAGTCTTGATTCGGTGCCGATGTGACGCGAGAAGGCGCCATTTCCAATGGCGGCTAAGCAAAGGCTTTCTGAGAGAAAAGGCGGAAATCACTTGTTGTCTCCCACAATTTCGGCCTCCCGATTAGTTTCGTGATCGATATTGACATTGTGCGCATAATGAACAAATGTGCGATTAGATATACACGATTCCATGCTCTCTAACGGACATCAGGAGCGGGAATCGTTCAGGAAAATAGAGAAATCAGGAGAGAAGCCATATGGGTACCGAGTTCCGGGGTAGCTACACGGTCACCGTGACCCCCTTCACGCCGGGCGGAGAAAATATCGATTATGAGGCCCTGAAGCGGTTCCTGGATTGGCAGATCGAATGTGGCGTCCCCGGCATCATCATCCTCGGCACGACGGGTGAATTCCTGACGCTGACCGACGAGGAGCGCCACAGCTATGTCGAGGCCACTGTAAAGCACGTCGCAGGTCGTATGCATGTGCTGGTCGGCGCCATGAACGCCTATACGCCCCGCGCGGCATCCTATGCGAAAATGGCCGAGGATCTCGGTGCCGACGGCCTGATGATCGTGCCGCCTTACTACTACACGCCGACCGAAGACGAGATCTTCGGCTACTACAAGGCGATCTGTGCGGCCACCAAGTTGCCGATCATGCTCTACAACAACCCCTTCACCTCGAATGTCGACATGTCAGCCAAGCTGGTCGCTCGACTGACCAAGGCCTTCGACCAGGTGCAATATATCAAAGAAGCCTCGACCGATGTCGGCCGCGTCTTCGACGTGATCAGAGAGTCTGATGGCGCAATGAAGGTGTTTGCAGGCGAGCGGATTGTCGAATCCTTCTTGCTTGGCGCTATCGGTTATGTCGATCCGTTCGGCAACTACATTCCGCGCGCGACGCAGAAACTGTGGGGACTACTGGAAGCCGGCCGCATCGAGGATGCCAAGAAGATCCAGCGCCATATCACCAAGATCGAGCATACGATCGCCGAAGGTCATCCGACGTATGGCCATCAGTGCTATTCGAAGGCGCTTGCGGCTCTGGCCGGCTATCCGGTGGGCGATGTTCGCGCGCCGCTGACCACTTTTGCCTCGCTCGGTGAAGAAGGCAAGCAGCGTCTCGAAATCCTGGCCGGGGTGATGAAGGAACTCGATCAGCTTCTCGTTGATCTCGACAAGAGTGCGGCAGCCTGAGCGCAACACAGCGCACCTCCCAAATGAAATGAGCGCCGAAAGGCGCTCATTTCATTTTACGCTGTTGGGATCGACTTAATGCGGCAAGGAAAGCGTAATCCGGCTGGAGCTGTCGAGTAGAGCCGGCAGGACTTTCTGCAGCATTTCCTCAAGCGTATAGCGTGGGCTCGGACAGCAGACGTTGAGAGCGGCGATGACATTGCCTGCCCGGTCGGCAATCGGCACTGAGATCGAGCGCAAACCGATTTCATATTCCTGGTCGACGATAGAGTAACCCTTGGTGCGGGCATCTCGAATGGCGCTTCTGAGTTTCAATTTGGATGTCACCGTATTGTCGGTGATCTGTTCGAGCTTGATGTTCTCAAGCACGGCATCCAACTCTTCGCCCTTCAGGCTGCCGAGCAGAACACGTCCCGAGGACATGCAGTAGGCCGGTGCGCGGCTTCCAAGCTCGATCGATACGTTGATCACCCGCTTCGATTTCGCGGCGGCGATGTAGACCGTCGAGTCGCCGTCGAGAACGACGCAGAAACAGCTCTCCTGCAGTTTGTCGGCAAGATCGTTCAGCACTGGCTGCACCGTTTCCGGCAAGCTCATCGAGGCAAGCGCCGAAAACCCCAGTTCCAGGATTTTCGATTTCAATCCGAAATATTTGCCGTCGAATTCCGCATAGCCTTCCCGCACCAATGTCAGAAGAAAGCGCCGCGCCGCTGCCCGGTGCATGTCGGCCTGCTCAGCGACTTCGCTGAGGGTCATTCTGGGCTTGGAGCGCGTAAAGGTGCGGATGACGTCTAATCCACGTGCGAACGAAGTAACGTAGTCCCGGGTGTTCTCGTCCTCGGTGACTGTTTCCTCGACATGTTTTTTTTCTTTTACTGCCGTTGCCATGTTTTTCTCGCCTGGTCGGAGTGTATTGTATGGACTTAGCTAGCTATCTCTTTCGTTGCAAGCGTCAGCCGCCTATTTCGCACATTTGTACACGCTGGGCTGACTTTAGAAATGAGAAAACCGTAATTTTCACCCTTTTATCGCTGTTTGAGCCGCGCCAGCGCCTGGTCGCGGCGCGACAGGTAGAAGGCAAAGGCATTGGGCAGCACCGATTCCGGTGCGTTTAGACCAAGCGCCCGGGCTGCGCGGTAGGCAAAGGCTGGATCGCCCAGGAGTTCGCGACCAAGCGCGATCAGATCGGCATCTTCCTGAAGCAGGATTTTCTCCGCTTGCTCAGGTTCGACGATCATGCCTACGGCCATCGTCGCGATCGGTGCTTGCCGGCGGATCTGCGCAGCGAAAGGCACCTGATGGCCCGGATGCTGAGGCACATTCGCCCTGGCGATCGGCCCATGAATTCCGCCGCTGGACGTATCGATGACATCGACGCCGGCGCTCTTCAGAGCTGCAGCCAAGCGAACCGTATCCTCGATCTGCAGGCCGTTCGGATCGTGATCGACAGCGGAGACTCGCCAGAAAAGCGGCATGGTGGCTGGTATGGCCGCTCGTACGCGATCGGCAATCTCCAGCGCAAAGCGCATCCGGTTCTCCGGCGTTCCGCCATACTGGTCTGTTCGGGCATTCGACAGTGGGGAGAGGAAGCTGTGGATCAAATAACCATGGGCGCCATGGATTTCTAGGAAATCGAATCCTGCGAGCACAGCCCGACCGGCAGCCGCAACGAAACTATCCATGATGCCGGAGA